>JBLNBY010000273.1:0-7026 GCA_050260295.1 Bacteroidota bacterium | reverse complement strand
GGCCTGTACGCCCTCCGCGCCAAGCGCGCAGGAGGCATTCTCAGTATGTTACTCACTGTACCATTCGGGCATCCACACCGTCAATCGCCTGCGCCACCAGGCGCCACCAGCCCACTACCTGATGCAGACTCCCGCTTCTGCCAAAACCTGTCCGCCGACAACTCCCTGATCTCTTTCGCCAGCGCCGATTCCTGCAGTGTCACCGACTGGACCAACTCCGCGATGCTGGCCGCCAACTGCTGCAGGCTCTTTCTGTAGTTTGCTCCCTCTTGGATGAGATCGAGGAGAGCCGCCTGCCATTGATGAACTGTGGCTGCGAGCTGCCGCTTAGTCTCTTCTACCTTCGTCTGCGCCTCTGCCAGCCGAAGCTCTGCCTCGCTCTCGGCCTGCGCCTTGAGGCGGCTTGCCTCTTCCTGCGCTTCCTGAATGATCCTCTCCGCCCGTTCACGCGCCGACTCGAGGAGTAATCGCGAGTGGCGCTCCGCCCCGGCCTTCAACTCCGCAGCCAGCGCCTGCGTCTCCTCCAGCATCTCCCGCACCTTGACCTCGTTTTGCTGGTAGACTGTTATCTGATGGCGGAGATGCTCGACCTGATCCTTAAGGGCTTTGTTCTCCTGGAAGAGTGCTTCATACTCGTTGACGACTCGCGCCAGGAAGTCGTCAACTTCCTTCTCGCTGTAGCCACGGAATACCACGTGAAACTCGGCTTCGTGAATGTCACGGGGTGTCAACATTGGATAAGCCCTCCTGCATCCCTGCGCTCTGCTGCTACAGGTACCGCACCATCCGGACCGCCGTCCGGCCTTTCTTGGACGAACCTTCCAACGCTTCGACGATTACTCGTCCTCGTCCGCGGATGGAGATGACATCTCCCACTTTGACGGGATGTGCCGGATCTTCTTCCTGTGTCCAGTTGAGCTTGACCCTGGCCGTCCGAATATCCCGTACCATCCGGCTGCGGGAGACGGCAAACCCCGCCGCCGCCACCGCATCAAGGCGCAAGGAGGCCACGAATGCCCGCACTTCCTTGCGTCGCTGGTTGGGCGGCGTCAGCGCTTCCACGTCGATTGGGCGCAAGGTAACCGGCCAGCGCCCCGCCCGACGCCACCGGCCAAGCAGCTCCTCAAGTATCTCCGGCGCTACCACCAGCTGGCAGGAGATGCCGCCTTCCTGCGGCAGGATGTCGCCCACCTTTTCTTCGGGAATTCCAGCAGCCCGCACGACCGCTCCCCAATCGATCTCGTTCTTGCTTTCGACCTGAGTCGCTGCCCCTACAACCGCTCCTGCCGACTCGCCGATCGAGCCATCTCCCGGGCCATCTCCCGCCTCCGCGGGAAGCGTCGCTTCCACCGCGGCCAGCACCGCTGGCAGATCCTCTTCCGGAAGGTAATCAGGGTAGATGTGCAGCCGGCAGCGGGCCGCCCCCGCATATCCGCCTTCCCAGCGGTAGAGCAGGCCAAATACCCCCTCGAGCAGCGAGTGGACCAGTGGACGGAACTCCGGGGCGATGAAGCCGGTTACCTGCGGCTCTTGCAGCGTTTCCGCCCGCTGCCGTACCGCACGGATCTCTTCCACCACCCGGGCTTCCCGGTCGTTTCCTGCGATCGCACTCATTCAGAAACCCCCATAGGCAAGCCGCTGAAGGATATCAGCGATCAGACCCCACCCCATGTCGAGCACCAGCAACGCCACCATGGGTGAGAAGTCTATGCCGCCCAGCGGCGGCAGGAAGGAACGGAAAAGACGCAAGTATGGCTCGGTCATCGTATCCAGGGCACGCACCACTGGGTGGTAATAGTCCCGGATGAACCAGGAGAGAACGATCCGGGCCACTATCAGCAGTTCGTAGAGGTGTACGAGACTGGAGCCCAGCCTAATCAGAAAGTCGACCAGATTTGTGTCCATCCTTTACCTCCGGACCTTCGGTACCACTACTTGTTCTCCGGCCGTGTCGACGGGCGGAACGCCGCCGCTCGTGCTGACTGTGCCAATTCCTGTGAACGGCGGGCTGCCTGAGTGACCGCCTCCCAGACGGCTCCTCGCACTCCCCGGCTCTCGAGCACCTGCAGCCCAGCAGCCGTAGTCCCCGCCGGCGACATGACCATCGTCCGCAGTACGGCAGGCGGCTGACCGGTCTCGAGGACCAGGCGGGCTGCGCCCAACAGCGTCTGAGCAGCCAGCTCTTCCGCAACCTGCCGGGGAAGTCCCGCAGTCACCCCACCGTCGGCCAGGGCTTCCAGAACAAGCAAAGCATACGCGGGCCCCGAACCACTCAATCCCGTAACGGCATGCAGCAAGGCTTCCGGCAACCGGACAACCCGGCCTACCGCCCGGAAGATCGCCTCCGCGACAGCTATCTGCGAGGCACCCGCCCAGCGGCCAGCGCTGATGGCAGTGGCCGATTCCCGTACCTGGTTGGCAATATTGGGCATCGCCCTTACTACCGGTGTCCCCTGGGGTACGCCGGCTTCTAGCATCTCGAGCTCGACTCCGGCCGCCACCGATATCACCAGCTTGTCACGGGAGAGAACGGGGGCGATCTCGGCCAGCACCCCGAGCACCACATTGGGCTTGACGGCAAGCAATACCGTGTCCGCCTGCCCCGCCGCCTCCCGATTATCGGAGAAGACACTGAGCCCGGGGATCTCCGCTACGGCCGCCCGCCGTGCCGGGTCCGGATCGGCGACGGTAATCTCGTCCGGCCCAAACACCCGTGCCTCGAGAAGTCCTCTGACCATGGATAGGCCCAACGCCCCCCCGCCGATGACAGCGAGACGCCCCAATTCGCCACCGTTCATCTGGTCCACCAACCCTGACCTCCTGCCTGCCCGCCAGCCAGTCTGCGCGATCTCTCGATTCGTCAGCGGTCTTCGCCTGTTCAGTCCCACTGGCTCCGGCGGCCGCCACTGTCAGTGCGGTTCTGTCCACCGGTACGCACTCCCGGCGCTCCCCCCGGCGTCTGGGGCCCGGGTGCGAGGAACTCCCGCAACGTGAGCCGCTCCCTCTCACCTCCGTTGCCGGGGTCCGGCCCAGAAGCGGCCGCCACCTGCTGCCGGCTCTGCCGCAGCTCGATGCGGGGGTCGGTTTCGATGGTGATGTTGCTGGGTACGATCAGGAAGATCCCCTCACCCACCCGCTGCATCTTTCCATCCAGGGCATAAGCCGTGCCGCTGAGGAAGTCCACGATCTTGCGGGCCAGGTCCCGGTCGACCCGGTCCAGGCAGACGACGACCGGACGCCGGTTTTTCACATGATCGGCCACCGCCTGGACCTCTTCGAACGTGAGCGGTTCCTGAACCACCAGTTTCTGCGGAAGTTGGCCGGGGATGCTCACCAGTTGCCCTCGCTTCCCCTGGCCCCACCGACGGGCGGTCTCCACCGCATCCCGGGCTTTACCAGCATCAATGGAAGGTTCCTGAACCTGGGCCGGCTCTTCCATTTCATCCTCGTCCTCTTCCACCTCTTCTATCTCTTCCCTGACGCCCAGGAGGCCAAGTATCCTATCCCAAAATCCCATTGTCACCGCCCTCTTCGTCTGGTAAGCATACTGCTTACTACCTTCTCTAGGAAATGGAGTTTCCCTCCCGCTACAATCGCCAGCGAACTGCCCAGGCCGGATTTGTCACCACCCGTACCCCCTCCGGCAGACCATCCACGGCCACCAGGCTGTCCTCGAGCCCCAGCCAGGCAGCGAAAGGCCCGTCGGGTATGGGAGCAATAGGTTCGGCACCAGCGGCAGCAGGGTCGACACTGGACAGGGTCACCAGGTGACCAAGCCGTGCCAGCAAGTCCAGGCGTCTCTGCCAGGCTATGACTGCACCGCTATCGACTGCCTTGTCGACTGCTTTGCCCTCGGCTGTCGAGGTGACCTGGGGAGAGCCCTGCGGCCACACCTGGGCTGCCAGCCTGTCGACCCAGGCGGTATTCGCACTCTGCTCGCGCGTGGCCGCCACCTGCGCCCTGGCCGACCAGACGGCGAGGAGCTTGACCGGGGTCCAGAGCGGGCGCAGACCTCCCTGCGCCGGGCACACGAAGACACCGAGCCGCCCGTTGCGCACCCACAGCGCCGCCAACGGTACGATCCGTCCATCACCGGTTACGGGCAACGCGAGCTTCACATCGACCAAACGCGCATCCATCAGGCCTTCCGGGAGCGAGTCCAGGCTCAGTTGGAGCGCGATCTGTCCGGTGCCCGAATCGGGGACACGCCATCCTTGTATACGTCCGGCAACCACGGCCATGGCTGCCGGATCGGCCGCCGGATCAACTGCCGTCACAGAGACAGTGGCACCTGCCGGTGGCAACCAGCCGGCAGCTGTTTGCGGGAGCCAGACGAAGAGTGACGCTCCCGCCGGTTGCACCAACCGGCCAACCGGATCAGCCCCCCGTGTCCACGCCCCACTCTCGCGCCGAACCAGAAGCGAGCCGGCCGAACCGCCCATCGCCGCCCCTTCCGGGCGGCTTGGTTCATGCAAGAGTTCGGTAGCGTCCCAGAGCGCTTCCTGACCGTCCCAGGAATATCTGATTATTCCGGCGCGGGGTGCAACCACGACCGCCTCCCCCACCCGGGCCACAACTTGCTGCCCGAGCACCCATTCGCCCTCGGCCGCCTCTGGACGTAACCGTCCTGCAAGCGGCGCCCGCAGGATCTCCTCTTGCCTCAGTACCAGACCGTCCCCACCTGCCACCGCCGTCAGGGGCGCTGGCTGTACCGGGACGGTCCGCAGGAGTAGCGGACCGATCCAGGCGGGCCACAACCACGTGATGAGTGAGTAAAAGAGGACGAAAGCCAGACCCAGGACGATCCAGATGCCGGGTTGCCATCCGTCCCACCAGCGGCGGCGGCGGTGCTGCGGCAATTCCAGCCGTCCCCGGCGACGCTTGCGCCGCGGCGCTAGCGGCACGACATTGACGCGTTCGGGTATGGCCGTCAGCCTCCCAGATAGGCCCTGCGTACTTCGGGGTCGGATGCTACCTCCCGCGCCTCGCCCTCCATCACCATCTCTCCACTTTGCAGGACGTACGCGCGATGACCGATGCGCAGCGCCTGGTTGGCATTCTGTTCAACCAGAAGGATCGTGGTACCGGCCTTGTTGATCTCCTGGATGATCCGGAAGATCTCTGCCACCAGGAGCGGGGCAAGGCCCATGGAGGGTTCATCCAGCAGCAGCAGGCGGGGTCGGGCCATCAGTCCCCGGCCGATGGCCAGCATTTGCTGCTCACCGCCGGAGAGGGTGCCGGCCAGCTGTTTCTCCCTCTCCTTGAGCCGGGGAAAGAGTTGGTATACCTTCTCCCGGTCTTCCTCTACACCCTGCCGGTCGCGGCGCAAGTATGCACCGAGGTCGAGGTTTTCACGCACACTCATGGTCGCAAAAACACGGCGCCCTTCCGGAACATGCACTATCCCGCGAGCCACGATATCGTCGGCCCGCAATCCGTGAATGGGCTTACCATCCCAGAGGATCTGTCCCTCCCGGACCCGGACCAAGCCGGAGACGGAGCGCAGCGTGGTGCTCTTCCCCGCACCGTTTGCCCCGATCAGCGTCACGATCTCGCCCGGCTGAACCATCAGGGAGACACCCTTGAGTGCGTGGATCCCACCGTAGTAGACGTGCAGGTTTTGCAACTCGAGCATCAGACCGCCGCCTCCTCCCCCAGATAAGCCTGGATCACCCTGGGATTGGACTGGATCTGCGCCGGTGAACCTTCGGCGATGGTCTGGCCATAGTCGAGTACGACGATGCGCGGGGCAATATGCATCACCAGCCGCATGTCATGTTCGATCAGGATGACCGTGAGGTCGAACTTCTCCTGAATCATCCGGATGAGCTGCGTGAGCTCGTCGGTCTCCTGCGGGTTCATTCCAGCCGCCGGTTCGTCCAGAAGCAGCAGCACCGGCCGGGTAGCCAGGGCACGGGCAATCTCGAGCCGCCGCTGCTCACCGTAGGGAAGCGTGCGTGCTCGCTGCCGGGCCCGGTGAGCCAGGCCGACAAGCTCCAGGAGGGCGTTGCTCTCGTCGGTAATCCGCCTTTCCTCACGCCAGGAACGCGGCAGGCGCAGGATCGCCTCCCCCAGCGTAGCTTTTTGGCGCAGGTGGGCCGCGATGCGCACGTTGTCGAGCACGTCCAGGTCCCGGAAAAGCCGGATGTTCTGGAAAGTCCGGGCAATCCCCGCCTTCGCCACCCGGTGAGGTGACCAACCAGTTATATCCCTGCCATTCAGGTAGATCGAACCCTCGGTCGGACGATAGACACCGGTAAGGCAGTTGAAGACCGTACTCTTTCCAGCCCCGTTCGGTCCGATGAGCGCCACCAGCTCGCCCGGAGCAAGGCGGAGGCTGAAGTTGGCCACGGCCACCAGCCCGCCAAAGGCCATGGTCAAACTCCTGACGTCCAGAATCGGTGCCGGATTCGGATTCGCCATCATCCCGCCACCTCCCGCGGCGAGCCTGCTCCGTTTGCCCCAACGCTGCCGCCCCGCCCGGGATCCGCGGGTTTCCCGGGCGTGCCTCCCGGTCTGTTACCCAAGAGCTGCCAGATCTCGATCTGCCCGAAGAGGCCTGCAGGGCGTACCAGCATGACGAGGATGAGGAGGGCGGAATAGATCACCATCCGGTAGTCGGAAAAGCCCCGGAGGAATTCGGGTAAGGCCGTGAGCAAGATTGCTGCCACCACCGAACCGGAGAAACTGCCCAGCCCCCCCAGGACTACCATGATGAGGATTTCGATGGATTTGAGGATACCAAACTGCGAGGGATCGATGAAAAGCAGATAGTGAGCAAAGAGGCCGCCGGCGATCCCGGCAAAGAATGAACCCATCGTGAAAGCAAGGACTTTGTAGTACGTGGTCGCTACACCGACTGCCTCCGCCGCAAACTCGTCTTCCCGCACGGCCAGCAAGGCCCGTCCCGGGCTGGAGCGAATAAAGTTGGAGAGGACGAGCAGCGTGACCACCACCGCGCCCTCGACCCAGAAGAAACTGGTGTAAGGCGGCATGCCGGAGAAGCCAAACGCGCCGCCGGTGATG
>JBLNBY010000272.1:0-4432 GCA_050260295.1 Bacteroidota bacterium | reverse complement strand
CTCTTATCTGGACTCGCTTTTCCCCTCACCGCCTGCCGGGCGGCAACCCCTGGAACCCCCCGCTGGAGGATCCAATGGGAGGATGAAACGGTCATCCGGCAGGCGCCACCGGGCGCGGGTGCCTGGTATCCCCGGCTGCTGGTGCTGCCAGACGACCGCTGGTTGGCGGCTTATGACACCAATACCGGCACGGATCATACGTACGTAGAAGTTGCCGAAAGCGTCGATGGCGGGCGGACATGGCTTCCCATATCCGTCGCCTCATTCGGCGAAGGGAATGCCGCCAACGCCTCCCTTACCCTTGGACCCGACGGTTCACTATACCTGGCATACCGTCTCGTCCGGCCGGGCGACTTCGAGATCAAGCTGTCTCGCAGTACGGACGGGGGCAAGACGTGGGAGCCGCTCTCGGTCATTCAGACGGGGCGGCGCGGCCTGTGGGAACCGGCGATCGGTTGGGTCGGTTCAGAGCTCTGGGCGTTCTACAGCAGCGAGGAATTCTGGCCGGTCTGGCCACAAGTGATTGCGCTGCGGCGTTCCGTCGACGGGGGCAAGACGTGGCAGGCGGAGGAGATTGCTGTCCGTAATCCTCGCTCTCGGGATGGGATGGCAACCTGGATGATCCACAACTCGACCGTCTACATGGCCTACGAGGCCACCGACATGGGGAATCCCTTCGTCATCAAGATGGTCACCTCTTCCGACGGAGCCCTTACCTGGTCCGAGCCGATCCTCGTGTACCGCCCGGCCAACTGGAGCAAGAAAGCCGGGGCTCCGGCGCTGGCTGTCTTGCCGAACCCGCTGGCAGACAGCCCTCCGGTCATCGTGGTCGCTTTCCAGACCGACGAAGACAGCACTCTCGGATCAGGCGATCAGTACGCCGACATAAAGTACGTGACAAGCAGCGATGGTGGCCGGACGTGGAGCGATGCGGAACCCGCGCACGCCACCATGTGGCCCGATTGCTGGGCGGGCCTGTACGTACTCGATGATCAGACCCTGGGGCTGTCCGTCACCGCCGGAAACAGGTTGGTATTGAGAATCGGCCACCTCGTCCTTGAGGAGCAGGCGGGCCCTTCTTGATTATTGCCGGTAGCAGTCGCAAGCAGCCGGTTCACGTGGTGTCCGAGCTCAGCATGAGGAGACAGACGAAAGGAGGCCCTCTTCTTGTCAGCAGCTGAACCTCTCACCGCCACGATTCGTGTCATCGCGGGAACGCGCCGCAGCCAACCGGTGAACCGCCACCTTTTCGGCAAGTTCACCGAGCACCTGGGACAGAATGTCTACGGCGGCGCGTGGGCACAGATTACGCGCAATCCTGAGTTCGCCCCCATCGACAGCTGGCCGGACCGGGGCGAGATCCTCCGGCGACTGCAGGCCGCGGCCACGGAGTTTAGCCTCCCGGCATTGGCGGGTGGCCCCGCCCTCGGCCTACCCCCGTGGTGGGTCCTCGAGGACCCGAGCTCTGCCATGGGCAGCTCCTGGTGCACGCTTTCGCCCTCCGAGCGCCGCGGCCACTGGACGCTCGCACTCACCATACCAGAGACGGGCGGAGCACAGGCGCGGCTGGTCACCCCCGTCTATCTCCCCACACACCGGACGCGTCAACTCACGCTGACGCTCTTTGGGCGCAGTAGCTGTAGCCTCGAAGCTTCGATCCGCACAGCCGCCGGGCGAGTGACGCTGGCCAAGGCGAGTACAGGAGCGCTGACACAGGACACAAGTAGGGGCGTCGGCGGTGGCTCCGGCAATGGCACAAGCGTCGGACCGACGGGTGGCTCTGCAGTCGCCCGTGCCGTCAACCTCACGCTCACTTTCTCAGAGCCCGGACCGGAGGAGCTCCCCCCACCGGGTACACCCTACCACCTCGTCCTCACCCCCACCTCACCGGGCAGGCTTGAACTGTCCCAGTGCCTGCTCTTCCCCGCCGATCACATCGATGGCTGGGATCCGGACGTGGTCCGCTTCCTGCGTGACGCCCGCCTGCCGCTGCTGCGCTTTCCCGGCGGAAACTTCGCCTCCGGTTACCACTGGGAAGATGGGATCGGCCCGGTCCCAAACCGGCCCGTTCTGCCCAACCCGGCATGGCCGGAGGTCGAGTGGAACCATGTCGGTACCGATGAATGGCTGCACCTCTGCGAGCTCGCCGGTTGTGAGCCGCTGATATGTATCAACGCCGGCAACGGTTCACCCGAAGAAGCGGCCCGGTGGGTTGAGTATTGCAATGGTCCGGCGGAGACCACCGCCATGGGGTCGCTCCGGGCCCTCAACGGACACCCGCAGCCCTACAACGTTCGCCTGTGGGAGGTGGGTAACGAGCTCTACGGCCACTGGCAGGTGGGGCACACCGACGCCCTCGGCTATGCCGAACGTTACCGGGCCTTTGCCGCCGCCATGCTGGCCATCGACCCAAACATCCACCTGATCGCCAACGGCGACACCGAAGCCTGGAACCGGACCGTCGTCCAAGGGACTAACGGCAGGAGCGCCCGCTCCAGCGTGCGGTTACCGGGGGCAGCTACTCCAACTACAACTACACCGTCTCCGTGCACCGCTACGCCTATCCACTCCCTCTCCCACCACTGCCTCCACGCTGGCTTCCCTGACAACGCCGATCCCGAGCGAGTCTACCTCGAACACATGGCCTTCACCCCCGCCTACGCCCGCCTCTGGCGCCAGCTGGTCAGGCCGCTAGACGAGGCAGGTCTGCGCCCGGCGCTCGCCATCACCGAACAGCAGGTCTTCACCCACCGCCGCCACCTTCCCAACAACGCCACGCTGACCGAAGCGCTCTGGACAGCGTCAATCATCAACGAAGCGATCCGTTCCGACGGGTTGGTCGAGCTCCTCACCCACAGCGCCCTGGTCAACCACGGGGGTGGCCTCCGCAAGGAACGGGAGATCGTCTACGCCCAGCCCATCTGGTGGGTGACCCACCTCTACGCCACTGCCACAGCGACGGCCACGGACACGGCGACGGCCGCGGCCACGGCTACAGCCACGGGCACAGCCACCGCCACGGCCACGGCGACGCCCGCAGCTCCGTTCTACCGTCTCGAGCTCGCCGTCGACTCGCCCACCTTCTCCGTCGAACCGTATGTCATGCCGGTCGTTCCCGATGCGCCCTTCCTTGACGCTGTTGCCCTCACGGACGGCGACGAACGAGAGTTGCTCCTTTTCCTCGTGAACCGTCATCCTCATCATCCGCTGGCCGTGCGGCTCAACCTCGCCGCGCCGTTCACTCCGGACCGGCTGCACCAGCTCACCACGACAACTCTCACAAGCTCGTCCTACATGGATAGCAACAGCTGGGATGATCCCGACCGGGTGTACCCGGTCACCGAAAGGATGCCGCTACCGGTTGTAGCGCCGGTTATGGCGGCGGTGGGCACAGCAGTTGACACCGACGCGGTTCAGACTGGGGAGTGGGAGCTGACGGTTACCCTACCTGCTCTCTCCCTGGTGCAGGTTCGCCTGACTCCGTAGGCGAAATGGAAGCAATGGAAAGGAGTACGATGCAGCAACCAAGGTAGCAGCGGAAGAAACGCAGAAAGCCACGTAATGCAGAGAGTCGTGTAATGCAGGTAGTCATGTGATGCAGCTAATGCAGCACCTGGCAGCTCCGGCTGCCCAGACACCCAACGCCAAAGACAGGGAGAGATCAGTTACCATGGATGTCCTCAAGTGTCCTCGGCCCGAGTACCCGCGCCCCGACTTCGTGCGCACCACCTGGCTCAATCTCAATGGTGAGTGGGAGTTCGCTTTCGACGATGAAAACCGGGGGCTCGCAGACAGATGGTATGCCAACACGGCCACCGCCACCCTCTTCCCCCTGCGGATCCGTGTCCCCTTCGCCTACCAGACGCCCCTGAGCGGGATCGGTGACCGCAGCTTTCATGATGTAATCTGGTATCGCCGCCGGGTGGAGATCCCCCGAGAGCCTGCCTGGCAGGGAAAGCGCATCCTGTTACACTTAGGAGCGGTTGATTACGCCGCCACCGTCTGGGTGAACGGCCAGCTGGTCGCGCAGCATGAAGGCGGTCATACACCGTTCACCGCCGACATCACCGATGCACTTGCTGTCCCGGACAACCTTTTCGACGCTCCCATCGCCACCATCGTGGTCCGTGCCTGGGATCCGTCTACGGACCTGGAGATACCCCGTGGAAAGCAGTACTGGAAGGTAGACTCCGAAGGCATCTTCTACACCCGTACCTCGGGCATCTGGCAGACGGTGTGGCTCGAACCGGTCTCTCCCACAGCCTATCTGCAGCGGGTGCAACTCACGACTGAACCGGGCGGTGGCAAGGTCCGGGTGCGGGCCTGGGTGGCCGCCGGAGCCAGCGTACCAGCCGGAAAGGGTACGACCGCGAAGGCGACACCAACCGCCGCCTCAAACCCTGCCACCGGGTCAAACCCAACGACCGGCCTG
>JBLNBY010000271.1:0-10908 GCA_050260295.1 Bacteroidota bacterium | reverse complement strand
CCGGCACACCCGCTCATCACCTCCACCTTTCCCGGCGCCCGCCGACGAACGCATGGCGTGCGTTCTTCCGGCCTGATTATCTTCCGGGAAATGGCCAACTCCTCCAATGCACGGGCCGTCGGTGGCGAGCTCAAAAGAAGAGCCCCGCCATCCAGGCGGGGCCCAGGAATCGTCGTGAGGTAAACTGGGCTACAGGCCCAGCGCCGCGAGTTTCTCCGGAAGGGGCACACCGTTCTCATCCCACCCGCTTCGCTGATAGTAGAGCCGGCGGGCCTCCTCGTACTCCTTCTCAGCCACTTTCCTCCCGGCGCCTTTCCCCGCGCCTTCCATCAGCGGCTGATGCAACCGCCACGGCAGATGCTCCTGCACACTGCCCACCCCGTCGGCCAGGCTGAGCAGCCTGAAGAGGTTGAGGCGCCGCTCCCCCACGACCAGCAGTTCCTCAAGGGACATCTCCCAACCGGTCACCGCCTTGACAAGCCGCACCAAGTCCTCGAAGCCAAATGGACCGTAGGGCACGAAACAGAAGAGACAGAGCGAGAGGCTCTCCATCGCGCTGCCGAAGAGGTAGCTGAGCCGGAAGAGTTCCACCTTCCGGTCGTCGAGCACCTCGAGAGGTGCCCGCTCCGTGAGCCCCAAGGCCAAAAGGCGGCGGAAGGCGGTCTCCGGCACCTCGGGCGTCACCGCCGGGTCGTGGATTGAACTCATGTGATCGGGCCCGATCACACCCGTCCCGTAGGCGAGAGCCAGCGACGGCTTGTGGGAGGGCATGTGCGCCGGGAGTTCCCGGCCCTTCACGTGCACGGCGAACCGCTCGGCGCCGCGCCCGATGGACGCGGCCGCCCGAGCGACCCCTTCGCCCAACAGCCACCCCAACTGGCCCTCCCGCCGGGCGATGCGTTCCAGCAAAGTCAACGCGGCGTCCACGTTGCCGAACCTGAGTTCCAGCCCTTCAGTCTGCCGCGTCGTCAGGAGCCCGGCTTCGAAGCAGTCCATGGCGAACGCGATGGTAGCTCCGGCCGAGATGGTGTCGATGCCGTACCGATTGCAGATCTCGTTGGCCTTGGCGACCGCCACCACGTCCTCGATGCAGAGGTACGATCCAAAGGAAGCGATGGTCTCGTACTCCGGTCCGCCATAGCGTTCGTCGACCGGCCAGGGCTGCTCCGCGCTGACCGACTGCTTGCAGGTGACCGGGCAAGCGAAGCACCCGTGCCGCCTGGTGAAGATCGTGTTGTGGATGGCCTCGCCCGAGATCTTGTCGGCACCCGAAAACGAACCGGCAGAGAAGTTGCGGGTAGGTAGGCCGCCCGCCGCGTTGAGGGACTGCACCGCCCGGGCCGTGCCCAGCGTCTTCATCGTGGCCAGGCCGGAAGTGGGCAGCTCCGCGGCGAACCGGCGAGCCGAATCCCTCAACACCTCCGGTTCAGCGAACGTGAGCGCCTGAGTGCCCCGCACGGCGATCGCCTTGAGCCGCTTGGCGCCCATCACCGCGCCCAGGCCTCCGCGGCCGTTGTAGAAGGCAAGCTCGTTGCCAATGTTGGCGTAGCGGACCCGCTGCTCACCGCCGGGACCAATGCAAGCCACGCGCACCCTTCGGTCACCAAGTTCGGCGCGGAGCGCGTCGTGGGTGGGACCGGTCTCGAGGCCCCAATGGGCCCCGGCGTCACGGAGTTCGGCCTCGCCCTCGTGCACCCACAGGCAGCAGGGGTGAGCCGCTTCGCCCCGGACAACGATGGCGTCGAACCCAGCCGCCTTCAGTTCCGGTCCGAAGAAACCACCGGCCTGGGAATCCACGATGGTCCCGGTCAAGGGCGAGCGCCCGGCCACCGAGAAGCGGGCGAAACCCGGGCACGGCGCTCCCGTCACCACACTTCCTGCAAACACCAGCGTGTTGTCGGGACCAAGCGGGTTGCCCCCCGGGGTCCATTCGTCGCGCAGCAGGTAACCGGCAAGGGCGCCACCGCCCAGGTAGCGCCGGTAGACCTCCTCTGGCATGCTCTTCAAGGCAATACCGCCCGTGCCCAGATCAACCTCGAGGATCTTCCCGTTGTAACCTAGCGGCATCGAAATCCCTCCCGCATTCTTTGACCGGCCCCCGGCCAAGATCAGCCTGCGTGCTGGTGATACCGCTCAGACCAGGCCTGGTAGAGCGGAGCGAAGACTCTCTCCTGCGCCTCGTCGGGCTCCACGGTTTCCCGGGGGGCGCTAAGCCGTTCGGCGGCAGTCCGGAGGTCCGGCGCGGCGCCTGCCCCGGCGGCGGCGCAGGCGGCGATGCCGCGGGCGCTTGCCTCCCCCAGGCAGACGTCGACCGGACGGCCGATGACCGTGGCCACCAGTTGGACCAAGCGCCGGTTCTTCGCCATCCCGCCGGTCCAGACCAGGCGGCCCGGGGAAGAACCGGTCATCTCCGCCAGGAGATCCAGGTTGGCTCGGACGGCGTAGGCGATGCTTTCACAGAGGCTCCGGGTGAGTTCGCCGCGTCCGGCCCGGTTGGTTCCGTGCACGGCAACCTCGTCAAGCCAGCCCGGAGCGAGCACGTGCGCCCCCGGAGGTCTCGGGCCGAGGTAGTTGAAGAGACCGCCGCTGCCCGGTTCCACTTCGTCCAGCGCCTGTTCGACAAAGGCGTAGTCCCGTTCGCCGAAGAGATCCCTAAGCCAGCGCAGCGCCAGGCCCGTGAGCCCGCAGTTGGCCTCGATCACCCAGCGGCCGGGCTCGTTGTAGCAGGCGGTCCAGGTTAAGCCGGTGGGATGGATTGCGGGGCGGTCGATCACCGCCTGCAGCGGGGTAGTCGTCCCCGCCACCGCCACCACCGACCCAGGCTCGACGGCGTCGCAGCCCAGCAAGGCGGCCTGCGTGTCGCCCAGGCCGGTCACCACCGGCGTTCCCGGGCGCAGCCCTACGGCCAGTGCCGCTTCCTCGCTCACGCCGCCTTGGACCTCGCCGGGCCAACTCACCGGTGGGAAAATCTCCTGAGGCAATCCGAGCGCGTCGAGCAGTTCGGCGGACCAAGCGGCCCGCGCGATATCGAACAAGGCGGTGAAACTGGCGTGCGAAGGCTCCGCCCGGCGTTGGCCAGTGAGCTTGAAGATCAGCCAGTCGTTCAGCCCCAGCACGCAGGCAACCCGGGCAAACAGGTCGGGCCGGGCCTCTTTGAACCAGAGCAGCCGGGTGATGAGCCGGGCCGGCCGCAGCCCCTGCCCGGTCACCCGGACCAGCCGGGCCAGGAAATCGGAATCGTGCAGGAGCGGGTGGACCAGCGGGCGCTGGTCCAGGTTAGGGCCGCCGTAGAGCGCCTCTCCCTGGACGTCGAAAAAGACGAACCCGCCGCGCTGGCTGGTCGTCGAAACCCCCAAAATCGCGTCGGAAGAGGCGCCGGCCTGCTCGACCACCCGCCGGCAAAGCCGAAGGAAAACCGACCACATCGCCTCGGGGTCGAACTCCTGCGCCAGCGGCAGGCCGTCGACCGGCCGATAGCTCCATTCCTCGTAGGCTTCGGCCACCAACCGGCCGTCCGTGCCGAAGAGCACCGCCCGCCCGGCCCCCGTGCCGGCGTCGAGGGCCAGCAGCAGGTCACGCGGGCTGGACATCATCGAACACCTGCGGGTTGAAGACCCGACGCGGCCGCTGACCGGTGAGGAAGGCCCGCAGGTCTTCGGAGATCAATTGCGCGCCCCGCCGGTTGATCTCGTGGGTCTGGCCGCCGATGTGCGAGGTCACCGTGACGTTGGGTAGCGTCAAAAGCGGGTGGCTAGGGACGATGGGCTCCTCCGCCATCACATCGAGGCCGGCGCCGGCCAGATGACCAGAAGCAAGGGCGTCATAGAGGGCCGCTTCGTCCACCTGGCTGCCGCGGCTCGTGTTAATGAAATAGGCCCCCGCCTTCATATCCGCAAATCGGGCGGCGTTCATGAAGTGGAAGGTCTCCTCCGACTCGCGCAGGTGCAGGCTCACGAAGTCCGACTCCGCCAGGAGCTGCTCCAGCCCGAGGGGCACGGCGCCCGCCGCCTTCACCTGTTCGGCCGGGACGTACGGGTCGTAGACCGCCACGCGCAGGCCGAAGCCCTTCGCCCTGTCCAAGACCTTGCGGCCCACGTTGCCGAAACCGATGAGGCCGAGGGTCTTGTCGCCCAGTTCCGTTCCGACCAGCGAAGCCTTGATCTCTTTCTGCCAGTACTCGACGCCTGACCGGATCAACCGGTCCGACTGAACGATGCGGCGGGCGGAGGCCAGCATCAGGCCGAGCGTGAAGTCGGCCACTGCGTCGGCGTTCCGACCCGGGGTGAACACCACCGGGATGTTGCGGGCCGAAGCGGCGGCCACGTTGACGTTGACCGGGCCTCCCCGCGCGCAGGCCACCAACCGCAAAGCGGGGGCAGCGTCGAAGACAGCCTGGGGCACCGGCGCCACGTGGACAGCCAGCAGTTCCACGCCGCCAAGGTGCGGGATAATGTCCTCGACCTTCCCGTAGTACTCACGGATCTCGGCAGCCTGGTCCTCGTCGGCCACGAACCGGCCGGCCCCCCGGGGGATACGCAGCACCTCCACCTGGGCGAGGTCGGCCAAGCTTTCCCTCAGGTGGTCGCAAAGTACCCTGGCGGGGACCGTCTCCTCGTCGATCACCAAGAGTTTCGGCAAAGGCCGGCTCATTTGCCTCCCCCTTTCTGCCCCTTCTGGCCGTAGCTGGCGCTGAAGAAGGCCTGGGACCGTGCGATAGCTTCCGGAGGAATCGGGACCACCGGGGCGTAGGCCACGGCGGCCAACAGGGTTTGAGCAGCCTTTTCCACGCCCTCGGCACGGCTCAACGCCTTCGCCAGGGTTGGTCCCACCGCGACCACGCCGTGGTTGGCGATTAGCACGGCGTTCCCCTGCCCGAGCGCCTGAACCGCGTTACGGGCCAGTTCCGGGCTGCCAGGGATCGCATACTCCGCGCAAGGCACTTCGCCGCCGATGTTGAGGGCCATACCGTCGAGGATGCACGGCAGTGAGCGGTGAGTTGCGGCGACCGCCGTGGCGTAGAACGAGTGAGTATGCACCACTGCCCTCACGTCGAGCCGGACCCGCATAATGTTCCCGTGCAACCATGTCTCGATGGACGGTTTCCGGTCACCCTGGATCTCCTCGGTCTCCAGGTTGACCCGGCAGAGGTCTTCCGGGCCGAACTGGTTATAGTCCATGCCGCTGGGCGTAACAAGCATCCACGGCGAATCCGGCACGCGCGCGCTGATGTTGCCGGCAGTCCCGGTGACCAGCCCGGTCGCGATCAGACGCCGGCCCACGTTGATGATCTCCTGCCTGAGGGCCAGTTCCACGTCGCTCATTTCCGATTACCCCCGTCTCTTTTCTCCTCCGTCAAGCGCGCTTCGTGCGGGCGAAGGAACCCATCGCCAACACGGCCAGCAGCAGGCAGCCCTTGATGAAGGTCTGCCGGTAGAACGGGACGTTGAGCAGCGTCATGCCATTCAGGACCACGCCCAGGAAGCAGGCGCCGAGCAGCGTTCCGAATATGTTCGTCTTGCCCTCTCGCGAGACGGTCATGCCCATGAAGGACGCGGCGATCGAGTCGAGGAGGAAGGGTTCGCCGGCCAGCGGCTGGCCGGAGGCGACCCGGCTGGCGAGGATAATACCGGCGACCGCAGCCGTAACGCTGGCGAGCACGTACTTGAGCCACTTCACCCGCCGCACGTTCACTCCGGAGAGGCGCGAAGCCTCTGCGTTACCGCCGATGGAATAGGCGAACCGCCCCAGGACCGACCGGTTCATCAGCAGGTAATAGATGAGGAGCATGCCCGCCAAGATCAACACTGGCACCGGGATGGGTCCCACCAGGCCACGGCCGATGAAGCTGTAGCTCGCCGGCGGCATGTCGGTCGGGTAGAGCGGCAGTCCGCCCTGGGTGTAGACCATCTCGATGCTCATCGCCATGGTGTGCGTCCCGAGGGTCGCCAGGAACGGCATCACGCCGAGAAAAGAGATCAGGTAACCGTTGAGTGCGCCGATCGCCGCCCCTCCGGCCAGCCCGCCGAGCACCGCCGGAAGCGTGCCCCAGCCCGCCGAGAGCGCGGAGATCGAGATCAGGGCGCCCGCGTCGGCCGCCTCACCAACCGAGAGATCGATCCCGCCGGCCGTCATGACCAGCGTCATGCCGAGGGAAACGATGCCGAGCATGCTCACCTGGCGCAGGATGGTCAGGAAGTTGCCAAACGTGAGGAACGCCGGCGTCAGGAAGGACAGTACCAGACAGAGCAGCAGGAACATGAGCGGCATTCCGAACTGGGCGACGAAGAGCCATAGCGTGCCCCGCTGCCACAAAGTTCTCGTTTTCACCACTGGTTCCATCTGCAACACCCTCCTAGCCCGCTACGACCCTGCGGCGCTGCGCCACGTTGACGGCAACCACCACGAGGATCAGGAAGCCCTTGACCAGGTTCATGTAGAAGGTCGGGACCCGGATGACCGCCAGCCCGTTGGATATCACCCCGACGAGCAGGGCGCCGACCAGCGCGCCGCCCACGTTGGGGGCGCCCACGCTGGACATCGTGCTCGAGATGTACCCGGCGAGCAGGACGTCGAGCAGCAGAGGCGCCGCCGCCTGCGGCGTGAGGCCGCTGAGGCGCCCCACGAGAAGGACCCCCGCGATCCCGCAGGTCAGACCGGACAGGGCGAAAGCGATGACCGTGTACTTGTCTACGTTGATTCCCGCCGCCCGGGCCGCCTGGAGGTTACCGCCGATGGCGTAAATCTTCCGCCCCAGAGTGCTGTGGTCGAGCATCAGGAAGAAGGCCAGGAAGACCGGGAGCAGCACGAACATCGAGAGCGGCAAGCCGAACCAGTTATCGTTGGCAATGGTGCCGAAGATGCTGCCGGAGAATGGCATGTGCAGCCCCTTCGTGATCAATTGCTCCAGGCCGAGGCCCACGTTCATCGTGGCCAGCGTGGCCAGGAACGGCAGGAGTCCGATCTTGGTCACCAGGAGGCCGTTGAGCAGGCCAAGCGCCAGTCCGGAAAGGAGGCCGCCGAGGGCCGCCACGACCGGCGACTGTTTGGCGACCAGCAAAGCGACCGTCACGGCCGCCGCGCACCCGGTGACCCCGCCCACCGACATGTCCGACTCCCCGTTGGTTGCGATGATGACGGTCACCATGCCGAACGAGATGATAGCCAGGATGGTCGCCTGTTTCACCACGTTGAGCAGGTTGGACGGCTGAAGGAAGACCGGCGACTGGACAGCGAAGAAGGCGACGACGGCCCCGAACAGGGCGAGCGTCCCGAACCGCATCAGGAGGCTGCGACGATCAGGCCTGGACACTGGCGACCCCTCCTCCCATGGCGTAGAAGAGCAGTTTCTCAGGAGTGGCCTCCGCCCGGTCGAGTTCGGTCTCGACTCGCCCGCGGTACATCACCAGAATCCGGTCGGCCAGGCCGAGAATCTCCGGGATTTCGGACGAAACCAGGATCACGGCCGCCCCCTTGGCTGCCAACTCACCCATCAGGCGATAGATCTCCGTCTTGGCCCCGACATCGATGCCCACCGTCGGCTGGTCGAAGATGAAAACCCGGGCGTTGCTGCAGAGCCACTTCGCCAGCACGACCTTCTGCTGGTTCCCGCCGCTCAAGTACTTCACGAACTGTGCCCGGCTCGGCGTCTTGACCGCCAGCTGGCGGATGTATTCGTCGACCGTTTGGCGTTCTTGGGCGCGCCGGACCATCCCGAACCGGGAGAACCCGGAGAGGAGGCTCGGCAAGGTCACGTTGTCCCGCACCGCCATCTCCACAACCAGGCCCTGCCCGCGCCGGTCCTCCGGCACCAGAGCAATCCCGTGGTCGATGGCGTGGCGGGGAGACTTGACGTTGACCTGCTTGCCGTCCACCTCGAGCGTCCCGGCGTCACGCCGGTCAGCGCCGAAGATCAGCCGGACCAGTTCGGTGCGCCCGGCCCCGACGAGCCCGTAGATGCCAAGGATCTCGCCGGCCCGGAGATCGAAGGAGACGTCCTTCACGGCCCTTCCCCGCGCCAGGTTCCTGGCCCGGAAGATGACCCGGCCGGGAGTCGACGGGATTTTGGGGAACTTCTCGCCCAACTCTTTGCCGACCATCATCCCGACGATCGCGTCCGGGTTGGTCTCGCTGACCAGCACGGTGCCGACGTTCTGACCGTCCTTGAGGACCGTAGCCCGGTCGCAGATCTGGAAGACCTCGTCGAGTCGGTGCGAGATGTAGATCGCCGTCACTCCGCTGGCCTTGAGCCGGCGGATCACGCCGAAGAGCCGTTCGATTTCGCCTTCCGACAGCGGGCCGGTCGGTTCGTCGAACACGATGAGGCGTGGCTTGGTGAGCAGGACCTTTGCGATGTCGACCAGCTGCCGCTCGGAGACTGTCAAGGTGTTCATCAGGGCTTTTGGGTCGAGTTCCAGGCCCAGAGTCTCCTGGAGCGCCGTCTCCGCGTCGCGGTAGAGCCTGCCCCAGTCGATTAGGCCGTTCCAACTCCGGGGCTCCCGGCCCAGAAAAAGCATCTGCCCGACCGTGAAGTACGGGATGAAGGTCCGTTCCTGGTGGATGAAGCCGATCCCCAAGTCCTGGACCTCCTCAGCGGTGAGACTGCCCAACGGCCGGCCGTCGAACGTGATCTCCCCGGCGTCCCGGTGGTGAAGGCCAGCCAGAATCTTGATCAAAGTCGACTTGCCGGCGCCGTTTTCGCCCAGCAAGGCATGAACCTCGCCCCGGGCAACCGAAAGGTTCACCCGGTCGAGGGCTCTGACCCCGGGGAACTCCTTGGAGATCCCCTTCATCTCAAGGATTACGTCCATCTGCTTTCCCCCCGCCCGCTTCTGACGGCGGCAAACCTTGAAACTTGAACGGGGGGCGAGGCGAGTCTGGCCGCCCCGCCCCCGGGAAATCGCTTACTTCTTGATGTACTTGTCGACGTTGTCCTTGGTGACCAGGTCGACATCTACGTAGATCTGCGGCTCGACCTTCTCGTGCTTGATGAGTTTGAAAGCCTGCTCGGCAGCGATCTGGCCGATCTTGTACGGCTGCTGCATGATCGTGGCGGTGTAACTGCCGCTCTTGATCATTTCAAGGGCCTTCGGGTCGCCGTCGATGCCGTACACACGGATCTCACCCGCACGGCCGGCCGCCTCGATCGCCATAGCGGCGCCGATGGTCGGCTGGTCAAACAGCGCCCAAACCGCATCGATTTGCCCCTTCTTCGGGTTGGCGATCAGGAGGTTCTCCATCACCGACATGGCAGCCGGGATGGTGCCAGGGACGACGTACGGCTGCTCAGCCACGATCTTGACGCCCGGGTTCTTGTCGAGCACCTTCTTGAGGGCGGCCCGCCGCGCCTCGGCGATCGGAGAGCCCGGCCGGAAGAAGACCACGATGTTGCCCTTGCCCTTCAGATCCTTCACCATCTTCTCGGAGATGGTCGTGGACATGACGTCGTTGCTGGAGGAGACGTTGCAAGCCGAGTACTTCGTCGGGAAGTCGGCCGTGACGATGGGGATATTGGCCTTCTTGATCTTCTCCATCACCGGATCGAGCAGGTCGGTGTAGCCGAGCACAATGATGATCGCGTCGACCTTCATCTGCAGCAGGGTCTCCAGGTTGTCGATGTGCTTCTGGGTCTTCCGTTCGCCATCGAGACCGATCGGCTCGCCGCCCAGTTCCTTGACCCGGGCCACCGCGCCGTTAAAGGCGTTGATGTCCCAGTTGTGCTCCAGGCCTATGGCCGCCACGCCAATGCGGGGCTTCGCCGCGCCCACCGCGGCCGAGAGAGAGAGGATCAGAGTCGCCAGGACCGCCAGAACCACCATCCGCTTGAACAAGTGCCATCCCTCCTTCTCTTTTTTGAGGACCCCGAACAACCGCCAAAGAAAACGTCTCGGTGAGTGATCCCTTCGCCCCCTTCCCACGCCAAGGGTGAACGTCCGTCACTGCCCGGCCTCCAGGGCCGGGGCCAAGTACCCCATGCGCCGGGAGATGTCTCCGGCGTACCGAATGATCAACTCGATCACCTTGACCGTTTTGGCAGGGTCAAGACGAACGGACGGGCCGACCACGCCCAGACTGGCCACGACCTCGCCCGTGACCCCGAGGATGGGCGCGGCCACCGACGAACTCCCGACGAAGCGCTCGTCGCTCGAAAACGCGTAGCCCCGTCGCCTGACTTCCGCCAGCTCCCGGCGCAACACCTCCGGGTCAGTGATGGTATTCGGTGTGACCTGCTCCAGCCTCAGGCGGCCCAAGATGCTGTCGAGCCGTTCAGGCGCAAGAAAGGCCAGAAGCGCCTTGCCCGAAGCGCCTACGTGGACCGGGAGGCTCTCGCCCAGCGTGATGTCGTGCCGGATGGGTAGGGGCGATTCGACCTTGTCGATGACGACCCGGTGGATGCCGACCAGCAGGCTCAAGTAGACCGATTCCTGGGTCTCCTGCCCTAACCGTTCGAGGTACGGCCGGGCCTCCATCCGAAGTTCCGCCCGGCTTTGCACCAGGTAGCCCAACTGGAAGAGGCGGAGGCCGAGGCGGTACTTCTCCGTGTGCAGATCCCGCTCCAGGTATCCGCCGTCGACGAGTGTGATCAGCATGCGGTGGACGGTCGCCTTAGGCAACCCTATCTTCACCGCGATCTCGCCCACCCCGAGGGCCCTACCTCGCACATCGAGGAAGGTGTCGAAGATCGTCAAGGCGCGGGAGATAGCCCTGACGTGGTAGTCGCTGCGCTCGGTGACCATGCTCTACCCCCTACTCCGCCGTAACGCTGCGCGCCCCGGGCCGGGCCGCGGCAGGCTTTACCCCGGGAAGCGTCTCCGCGACAAGCCACGACGCCACGGCGGCTGCGGTGGAACCCAAGGCGCACACCAAAAGCGCGCTCCGGTAGATGGCCGCCGGGTGGGCTGCCACGGCCTT
>JBLNBY010000270.1:0-6754 GCA_050260295.1 Bacteroidota bacterium | reverse complement strand
CCAGTAGCCTCGGCGGCCAGGTATAGGCAGCGGCCGCAGCCTGGCTGGGGCTGGTTGTGGCGGTGATCCCCGGCGGCGGTTCAATGGCATTGATGGCCTCTACTACCTCCGCCCAGGTGGCATCGACCTGGCCCAACTCATTGCGGCCCAGCACCACCCGCAAAGTACCGCTGGTTGCATCATGCGTGGCATCATAGGTTGCATCATAAGTTGCGTCATAGGTGGCGGTAGTCGGGATGGGCGTGGCCCGGGTCGCAACAGTAGCCGCCAATTCCTGCGCCGTCTCCCAGGCCGCCCCCGTGGCCTTGACGTGCACGCCAAAGCCGCTCATGTTAATGGCCATTGCTACCTCTTGCCAGGTGGCGGTGATGTTCCCGTCGCTGCCGGTGCCCAGGGTGACGGTGAGCACGTTCATGCCCAGCTCTTCGTTCCAGCCCCAGGACACGGCCGTTTCCGCATTTTTGGCCGTTGCCTTGACAAGTCTCAGGTGGAAGTCCCGGGCGAACGCGGAGTTGAAGGTGAGAGTGGCGCTGGCTTCCCCGGCCGCGCCATCCCCAGTCGCTCCATCTACCGGCAGTTCATACGTGTAAATGTTGGGCGGGGGCGCCGCCGCAATCTCCAGCGTAAACTGCCGGGGCTGAACGGTGGTCAACACCAGGTTGCCATCGGCCGTCACCACCGAACCGCCGCCCTGGTGCAGCCGGACTTCGTAAGCCCCCGAGGGCAACAACGCCCCCTGCCCCTCCCCCTCGGCTGCCGCCGCTGCGCCCGCGTCCACGGAGACCGACTCGATCCCGCGGCCTTCGATCACGTAGCCCTGCACCCCCGGGGTCAAGCCGAGGGACCTGGCGTCGACGGCGTTCAGCCCCACCGCCACCGTGTCACCGGCATTAGCCCCTACCTGGAACAAAGCCTGGCGCAAGCCCCCGCCGAGCAGGTTCTTACCGTTAAACTCGGTGCGATTGGTTATGGCGGACAACTCCCTGGTCAGCTCGTCGGCCTCCCGCTGGATGGCCAGCCGGTCTCGCCACGTGAGGGTGTCACTGGCAGCCCGCACGCTCAACTCCCGCAGCCGGTGAACTATCTGCTGCACCTGCCCCAGCCCGGCGTCGGCGGTCGAGAGCAGCGAGATGCCGTCCAGGGCATTGCGGACGGCCTGGTTCATGCACCGGATCTGGGCCTTCAACCGCTGGGCAATGGCCAGGCCGGCGGCATCGTCCGCCGCCCGGTTGATCCGGCGCCCGGACGAGAGCCTCTCCATGGCCACCGCCATCGCCTTGTTGCTCCTCTGTAGTGCCATCAGTGCTTGAGCTGTAGCCGGGTCGTAATGGATCCGCAACCAGGTCGCCTCCCTGCCTGATTCTATTGAGCTTGGATCTGCCCACAGCAGCGGGGAAGAGAAGTTGCTTCCAAGGGAAGGATCGGCAGGGTGGGGCTGCCAGTTTAGCCCCGGTTCACGACTTTTTTGCGGAAGAGGTGGCCAACCGGCAGGAATACCGCGATTCTCTTTGCCAACGGCTCACGGAGGTACAGTATTGTACCAAGTTCTGGGAAGAGACAGGAATCGGAGGAAGCGGTGGAGTAAGGTACCGGTGAACGGAAGCGATGAACGCCGGTTATAGCTGGGCGCCTCATACCGGCGGGAGCTGGTGGTGCAACCGGCCGTGCTGGGGAATAGCTGGCCTTTATGCTTTTGCGGCCTGGCTGACCCGTTGTCCAGGGAGGGGTTCTATGCCGTGGCAACTGGAGCGTAAAAGGCGTCTGAGCAGGCGGCTGGTGCTTGGCTTGGTGGCGGCTATCGTGGTTGTCGCCTGTTTCCTGCTGGCGCGGTAAGGCGGGGTTAACCTGGGAGTAGTGGTGCTAGCATAGGCCAGAAAAACCAAGGACCGGGCGAGAGGCGGCGGCAGAGAATTTCATGCTGGAGAGGCAGGAAAGCGCCCGGGTTCGTGGAAAACCTTAATATACTGCAGGAAACGTTAGGGTGTAAGCGGATGCTTATGCTCACGACGGGGGTAAGCGGTGCAATCAGCGAAGGTAAGTTTGGGAGAGACTGTTCATCTTCAGGGTCCTCGCAGAGTGGACAAGCTGCCGATAAGCGACCGGCAGGTAGCCAGCAGGTGGGCGGGCGGCCGGTCGCAAAGTTTTCTCCGACGGGCGGCCCGAGTTCGGCAAAGCGGCGCTGGGCCGCGGGTTGGACACGCTGTGTATCTTGGCCAAGCCAGGTTATAATGGGAAGATGCGGTGAATTTGATGGTAACGAAAGCCAATGACGGCGGCCGTCAGCGGCGCCTGTATCCAGTGAGGTCGCATCGCGACAAGGCTAGTGTATGCACCGGTGGATGAGTCAGACGGTGTGCTTGTTGGTTTGGCGTGGTCGATATTTAGGTGGCTAACGTGGGGGCGCTGACGCTTCCTGCGGTGCGATGAGAAGGAGGCTTCGCTCTTGAAGACGGTGATCCTGGCCGGTGGGCTCGGCTCTCGCCTTGCAGAGGAAACCACGGTTCGGCCCAAGCCTATGGTGGAGATCGGTGGGAGGCCTATTCTGTGGCACATCATGAGCATCTACGCAAGCTACGGGTTCAACGAGTTCATTGTGGCGTTGGGCTACAAGGGTGAGGTAATCAAAGATTATTTTTTGAACTTTTACGCGCTGAATAACGACCTTACGATCGACCTTGGCACTGGTCAAACAGTCATTCACGACGGGAACCAGCCAAGTTGGAAGGTCCACCTGGTAGACACGGGCTTACGAACGCAAACGGGAGGGCGAATTAAGCGGCTTGCTGCTTGGCTTGGCCAAGAAACGTTCATGCTCACGTACGGTGATGGTGTTGCAGACGTTGACCTAAAGCGGTTGGTAGACTTCCATCGTTCTCACGGCAAGTTAGCCACGGTGACCGCTGTCCGGCCCCCCGCCCGCTTCGGAGGGCTAAGATTTGATGGAGATTTGGTTGTTCAGTTTGTGGAGAAACCCCAGACAGGCGAGGGGTGGATCAACGGAGGTTTCTTCATTCTTGAGCCTGGGGTGCTTGATTACATCGAAGGTGACGAGACCGTGTGGGAGAGGGGGCCGTTGGAGCGACTAGCGGCCGACGGCCAGCTCGTGGCTTACAAGCACGTCGGATTTTGGCAGCCGATGGACACGTTGCGGGAGAAACAGTTACTCGAAGCGCTGTGGGAGTCCGGGGAAGCCCCCTGGAAGGTGTGGCTATGAACGTGGGATCCTGGTCCGATCGGCGCGTCTTCGTGACCGGGGCGACGGGCCTCGTGGGCTCCTGGCTTGTCCGAGAACTTGTGGATCAAGGCGCTTACGTGGTGGTGCTGGTGCGGGATTGGGATCCACAGTCGGAGCTAATTCGTAGCGGGACCATCTATCGTCCTCACGTTGTCCACGGACGCCTGGAAGACTACATGACCCTTGAGAGAGCCATCAACGAACACGAGGTGGATACGGTTTTTCACCTTGGAGCGCAGACCATTGTAGGAACGGCACTTCGTAGCCCACTGCCCACTTTTGAAGCGAACATCAGGGGTACGTACAACTTGCTCGAAGCGTGCCGGATGCATGCAAAACTTGTCCAGCGCATTGTGGTTGCGTCGAGTGACAAGGCCTACGGAGAGGTGGCGAACCTCCCGTACACAGAGGACATGCCGCCGCTGGGGCGCCACCCGTATGATGTGTCCAAGTCCTGCGCCGATCTCCTGGCTCAGGCGTACTACCAGACCTACGGCACGCCCGTTGTCGTGGCGCGTTGTGGCAACATCTTTGGGGGTGGCGATCTCAACTGGAGTCGGATAGTCCCCGGGACCATTCGCAGTCTCTACTACGGCCAGTGCCCAGTTATCCGTAGCGATGGCCGATACACGCGGGACTACCTTTACATTATGGACGCGGTCATGGCCTATTTAGCGGCCGCTGAGGCAGTGGGCCGTCCAGGGGTTGCAGGTGAGGCGTTCAATTTCGCGCCGGAGCAGCCTCGAAGCGTGCTTGAGGTTGTGGATGTACTGCGGCAACTGATGGACCGGACGGACCTTGAACCGATCATCCTGAACGAAGCCAAGGCGGAGATTCGGGACCAATACCTGTCGGCAGAAAAGGCGTGGACGATGCTGGGCTGGAGACCCAGGTACAGCTTTGAAGCCGGATTGAGAGCTACTGTCGACTGGTACAAAGAGTTTTTCTCCGGGAGGGCGCAATGATTCGCGGGGTTTCCGTACATCCGCTTAGGATCATACCAGACGAACGGGGTCAGATTATGCATATGCTTCGCAGTGACGTACCCCACTTTCAGCAGTTTGGAGAGATTTATTTCTCTATGGTGTATCCCGGGGTGGTCAAAGGCTGGCACCTGCATAAGCGGATGACCCTGAATTATGCGGTGCCCATTGGCATGGTTAAACTAGTGCTCTATGACGATCGCCAAGAGTCTCCCACACGGGGCGAGATCATGGAGCTGTTTATCGGGGAGAGTAACTACGTCCTCGTGACCATTCCCCCGGGCATCTGGAATGGCTTTAAAGGGATCGGAGTTAAGCCTGCGCTTGTCGCGAACTGTGCTACAATACCCCATGACCCAGAAGAAATAGTCCGCATGGACCCCTTTGACAATCCGATCCCGTATGAGTGGGGACTTCACCATCGATGACCCGCGAACTAGTCATCGGCGCATCGGGCCTTGTTGGCTCACATCTCTTTCGAAGTGCCCGAAGGTCAGGTAGCTCAGTGGTGGGGACGTATTGGTCTCATCCGTTGCCGGGTCTTCGTTTTCTCGATATAAGAGACTCGGATGCGGTGGAAAGGCTGTTGGAAGAGTTCGACCCTGAGGTTATCTACCTCCCAGCTGCTCAACCCAATGTGGACTGGGTGGAGGACCACCCAGCAGAGAGCTACTTGGTCAACGTCAAAGGTCCTCTTCAGTTGATCCGTCTCCTCCGAGGGTCGAGGCGGAAGCTTGTGTATTATTCGTCGGATTATGTGTTCGATGGCGAGGCCGGTCCCTACGACGAGTCGGCCGCGCCGCACCCGATCAATGAGTACGGCCGACAGAAGCTGGCGGTGGAACGCGTCATGCAAGAAAACCTGGATCTTTGGCTAATCTTGCGTGTCACTGTAGTGTACGGATGGGAGCAGCAGGGTAAGAATTTCGCTCAACGGGCTCTTCGCGTCCTGCGGGCTGGTGGCACGCTGAAGACGCCCATCGACCAGCTCGGAAACCCGACTTACGTTCCCAACCTGGCGGAGGCCACTCGGGAGCTGGCGCTACGGGGATTTGTGGGCCTGTTCCACTTGGCCGGACCAGAGCGAGTCTCCCGTTACGAATTTGCTAGGGAACTCGCAAGGATTTTTGAACTTGACGAAGAGAGAGTGCTTCCGGCTAAAACCAGCGAACTCAATCAGAACGCGAAACGCCCCCTCAATGCTGGCATGATTGTGAGGAAGGCCCAGGCGGCCTTAAGCGTGAGGTTGCTAGGATACAAAGAAGGTCTTTCACAAATGAAGAGCGAGGGGTTATCTTACGATGACGGATGCGCATGAGCTCAGAGCCCGTATTTTGTCACTTGTCAGGGACTACTACGCTGCTCGATGGCCGAGTCAGCCGTTTCGGCCTGGGATCGATCCGATACCCGTGAGCGGTAAGGTGTTCGACGCGGAGGAGCTCGTATACTTGGTTGACGCGGCCCTGGACTTCTGGCTGACTGCAGGGCCCTACGCGGAAGCATTCGAGAAGGAGTTTGCCCGATGGGTAGGGACGCGGTTTGCAATCCTCACGAACTCGGGCTCTAGCGCTAACCTCTTGGCCGTGTCGGCTCTGACTTCCCCTCTCCTGGGGGATCGACGGCTTGTCCCAGGCGACGAGGTCATCACCGTTGCCGCTGGGTTTCCAACCACGGTCAACCCGATCATCCAGAATCGGCTCGTACCAGTCTTCGTGGACATCCATATCCCGACGTACAATGTGGACGTCAAGCAGCTGGAAGATGCGCTTTCGGATCGCACCAAGGCCATCATTCTGGCACACACCTTGGGCAACCCGTTCGACGTAGCGGCGGTCACCGAGTTTGCCCGAAAGCATGGACTGTGGCTGATCGAGGATATGTGCGATGCGGTCGGGGCAGAGTACGCGGGCCAAAAGGTCGGTACCTTCGGGGATCTTGCGACTGTGAGCTTCTACCCCGCGCACCACATCACCATGGGCGAGGGCGGGGCGGTGCTGACCAGCAACCCGCTGCTGAAGCGCATCGTCGAGTCGTTTCGCGACTGGGGCCGGGACTGCTGGTGCGCGCCGGGGAAAAGCAACACCTGTGGCAAGCGCTTCGACTGGCAACTGGGTGATCTACCCCATGGATACGACCACAAGTACACGTATAGTCATATTGGTTACAACCTCAAGGCTACGGACTTACAGGCAGCAGTGGGGGTCGCACAACTACGCAAGCTGCCCGCGTTCATCGCGGCTAGGCGCCGCAACTTCACCTACCTCCGGGCGAAACTCGAGCCGCTGCAGGACTTCATCATCCTGCCGGAGCCAACCGCCAAGTCAGAGCCCAGCTGGTTCGGGTTCCTGATCACTGTTCGGGAGGAGTCGGACCTTACGCGGAACGATCTTGTTCGGTGGCTCGACAACCATCGCATCGGGACCCGTTTGCTCTTTGGAGGCAATCTAGCCCGGCAGCCGGCGTACCGTGATGCGGGCTATCGCGTCGTGGGGGAATTGCGCAACTCGGACCGGGTCATGAACCAGACCTTCTGGGT
>JBLNBY010000269.1:0-3069 GCA_050260295.1 Bacteroidota bacterium | reverse complement strand
TGGCGATGCTGGAACTCCGCCAGACGCCCTCCGTATTCTCCCAGCGTGTCATCGATGGTAGGGACGATCCGTTCGCAGAGTCCAACCAACCGGGTTACCATCCGGCTGACGGCGGGCAGTAAGGGAAGACCACCACCGCCGTACCTCTACTTGCCGGGCCAACTCCACGAGAGTGGCAATAAGGCGCGGGTAGGCGAAGAGTATCGGTTCAAGGTCGGTTTGCCAGAGCTCGAAAATGTCACCGTTCAATATCACCCGTCTTGCGCGGGGAGCAACCTCTTCCAGGAATGCCTGCAAAAGGGGTTCGTTGGGTGCGAAATCGTCTGCACCGCTGCGGTCACCCAGGTGCAGGTCACTGATGACCAGGGTGCCACCGTCGAAGGAGTCGATTGCCGTTCGCGTCCAGTGCCGACTCATCATTATATCGAAGTCACCGGGATTCGCGGGCGCAACCACGATCGCCTCCTTTGCCCACTGCTGGTATCGGCAAGAAAAAGCGGCAATAAAGGGCCGGCCCGGCAAGAGTCGTGGTCTGGTGCGTGGAATACCAGGGAGCGGAAGGGAGGACTCCGTCATGGAAGCTTGGCGAAAACTGGCCTACAGCTTCGGTTCACTCGGCTCCGCCGTCTTGTCACAGGCCTTCAACACCTACATTCTTTTCTTCTATGTGGACGCCCTGAAGGCGCCGAAGGTCGCCATCGGCAACGTGATGATCGTTTATGGCATCTGGAATGCCATAAACGATCCTCTCTTCGGGCTCATCTCAGACCGGACTCGTACTCGCTTTGGCCGTCGCCGGCCCTTCATCGCCCTCGGTACCCTGCCGCTGATCATTTCTTTTTATCTCTTGTGGCGGCCTCCCTTCACGGGGGCCGAGGCAGGCAGCCTCATTGCCTATTTCGCGCTGATGGTCTTTCTCTGGGATGGCTTGTATACGTTGGTTATCCTCAACTGGACGGCGCTCTTCCCGGAGATGTTTCCGTCCCTGACAGAGAGGAGCCGTGTATCCGCCTACCGGCAGATGTTCGGCATCCTGGGCATGGTGTTGGGAATTGCGCTTGCACCGACCATCTATGGACGCTGGGGCTGGCCAGCCATGGGCCTGCTCTTTGCCATGATCGCCGGCATTTCCATCTTTGCTTCACTGCTCGGCAGCCAGGAAAGGCAGGCGTCTCCTGTGGCCCCGGGAGAGCCGGGAGAACAACCGCTGGGCCTGGTGCAATCACTCCGGTACACCCTTGGAAACCGTTCCTTCGTGTTCTATGTGGCGGGCAATTTCCTGATCCAGCTGGTCTTCCTCATATTGACGGCGGTCCTGCCCTTCTATACCAAGTATGTGCTGGGCTTGAGTGATGGGCAGACTTCACTCCTCCTCGGAGCGATATTTGCCGCCGCCTTCGTGGCGATGCCCTTCTGGAGCAGGTACACGATCCACAAGGGCGCCCGGCAGGCGATGCTGGTGGGGACGATTCTCTTCGCCATCTTCCTGTGGGGGTTCTGGCTGGCCTCCAGCCTCGTGACCGCGCTGGTGGTGGGAGTCCTGGTGGGTGTCGGGCTGGCCGCGTTGATGATGCTCTTTGATGTCCTGCTGGCGGATATCATCGACGAGGATGAGGTGAAAGTGGGACAGCGGCGCGAAGGAGCGTACTTTGGCATCCAGGCCTTCATCTTTCGTCTGGGGATTTCGGTCGAGGCCGTGTTAGTGACACGACTCCTCGATGCCAGCGGATACGTTCCGGATGCAGCGGCACAACCACAGGCAGCGCTGGTGGTAATGCGTCTTCTGTTGTCCGCTATTCCCGCCATGCTCCTTGCCATGGGATTCGCGGCTGTCTGGTTCTATCCGCTTCACGGCGAGAGGCTGCAGGCCGTACGGAAGGCTCTGGCAGAGCGGCGGTAATTACCTTTCAACGAAACTGGTTGGTAGGGAACCGGGCTCCGACGGCGAAGTATCCATCCCAAACGTGCCCGAGGAGGGTTCTAGATGAGGTTCGGTGACATGGCCGGAAGCGCGGTCGCGATTGCCGAGCGCATCCGGTCGACTTGGCGACGGTGGGCGGCGGCTTTGCTGGCGTCAGCAGTGGCTGTATCGGCCAGCGCGTTCTTGACCGGTACGGCTGGTGTCGAGGCGAAGGCTACTCGGAAGATCACAGTTTACCTGGGTGCGGACAACGCGTACCTGCTCGACTGGGAGCAGCGGATGATCGCCCTCTTCGAACAGAAGAACCCCGACATCGACGTTGAGGTAATCACCAATGCGGGCAGTGCATACTCAGACAAGCTGACCGCTTTGTGGGCTGCCGGCACACCGCCGGATGTCTGGGGCGAAGGCGGTGCGGTTCGCAACTACGAGCGGCTTGGCTGGCTTCTCGACCTTAAGCCGTTCGTGGAAAGGGACAAGGACGAACTCGACATCGAAGACTTCTTCCCGGCTGCCTGGGCGGCTTACCGTATTGGCGGCAAGCAGCTCGGGATGCCCTTCATGTCGGTGGGCAGCTGGCTTTTCTACAACGTCAACATGATGGAAGCTGCCGGGCTCAAGACCCCGTCGGTAAGCTGGGATGATACCTCCTGGACATGGGACAGGATGGTGGAAGCCGCCCGGAAAATGGCCAAATGGGGCGGCAACCGCATGACCCAGGGTGGTGTGTCAGTAGTTCACTGGTCCATTCTCGACATCGCCTATCCCTGGATGTTTGGAGGCGACTGGTTCCCCGAGGAAGCCTACGTGACCGGCCGTACTACACGTACGACCTTTGCCCGCCCGGAAAACGTCCGTGCCTATCAGGCGGCAATCGACTTGCTCTTCAAGGAAAAGGTGGCCTGGGATCCCAATAACCCTGTGGGCCCGCCCCAGGCATTCTACAATGGACAGGCCGGTATGCTGCTGGGCGAGGGACCGTGGGGTATGCTGGGGCAGAAGGACAAGCGGAAGTTCGACTGGGGAATGGCGCCGATGCCGCGGGCCACCAGCCAGACCAGGATGGCGTCGATCGTCTACACCGATCCCTGGATGATCAGCAGTGCTACCAAGGAGAAAGAAGCCGCGTGGGCGTTCGTCAAGTTCAT
>JBLNBY010000268.1:0-3295 GCA_050260295.1 Bacteroidota bacterium | reverse complement strand
CGTGGGTATGTACAGAACCCCCGTACCGACCCACCGCGGGTACGCCGTGGCAAGCTGGACGTGGCGGCGGCGGTGGGACAGGGGACTCTCTGGGTGGTAAAGGACCTGGGGCTGCGGGAGCCCTACCGCGGCAGTGTCCCGCTGGTGTCCGGTGAGATCGCCGAGGATCTGGCCTATTATCTCGTTCGCTCCGAGCAGACGCCCTCCCTCGTTGCCCTGGGAGTGCTGGTCGAGCCTGACGGCAGCGTCAGTGCGGCGGGAGGGGTCATGGTCCAGGCCTTCCCCGGGGCGGATGATGAGACCTTGCGCAGGTTGGAGGTAAGGGCTCGGAGCATGCCGCCCATCTCCAGCCAACTGGAGCATGGACGAGGACCCGAGGAGATTCTCCACGGTCTGGTCGGCGATCTGAGCCCGCAGGTGCTCGATTCGCGCCCAGTGAGCTTTCAGTGCAGATGCAGCCGCGAGCGGCTAGCCGGTGCCCTGCGGAGTCTGGGCAAGGAGATACTGACCGAGCTCGAGCAAGAAGATGGTCAGGCCGAGGTTGTTTGCCGTTTTTGCGGCGAGAAGTACCTTTTCACCCGCGAGGACCTTCTCGGCCTGATAGGCGAGATAAGCGGGAAGCCCCAATAGTGGACTGCCCGGTCTAAGCCGGTCCCCTTCGGCATATGCGTGATGCTGAAGGGAGGCGGTCGACGTTGGTCAAGTCCATAGACAGGGAGACACGAGGGCCGGGCATTCTTTTCGTGATTGTCGTCCTTCTCATTGTGGGTGTGGTGGCAGCCCGCTTGATGGGATGGAACCCGCTGGGTGGCCAAAGCACCGAGGAGAATCTCCCCCGGGTGACTGACTTGGGTGGTGCAGCGGGCCAGTCGGGTTCGGACACCGGTAGCGGTACCGGGGCCGGCAGCGGTTCGGGCGGCTCTGTGCCGGCTGCCGCACCCACGGTTATCATCTACCATACGTATGCCAGCCAAAACTATTCACCCAACGAAGCCTACACCACGCAGGGCCGTGCGGGAGAGATCGTGGAAGTCGGGGCAGAGTTGGCCCGGCAACTGGAGGCACGGGGTATCAGGGCCATCCACCTGCAAAATGTGAACGATTGGCCGTCGCATTCTGAGGCATATAAGGTGGCAGCTTCGGTGGTGGAAGAGAAGATCCAGTCCACGGCAAACGTGGCGGCAGTCATAGATGTTCACCGGGATGGTCTGTCCGGCAAACCAGATGGTTATACCACCGCGCTCATAAACAACGCGCCGGCGGCTAAAATCCTACTGGTAGTGGGTGACCTGGATAACCCGGAACTCGATAGCAACGTAGCCTTTGCCGAGCAGGTCCGGACCGGGCTCAACCGTATGTATCCGGACCTGTCGCGGGGCATCAAGATCCAGCCCATCGACCGGAATGGGGATCTGCACCCGCAACATCTGACCGCCGTCATCGGTGACTACACGGATAATACACTGGAAGAAGCCAAGCGGGGAGCGGCGGCCCTGGCGGCGGTGCTGGCCGAAGCCCTGCGGGGGCAGGCTTGAGAGGAGTAGAATGGGTTGGGCGCCCAGCGGGCATCCGGGGCATCCATGCCGCCTGTTGGCGGCAGGACAATCGCAATGCAGCGAGAAACTTACAAGGTCGGTTAGCGTGCCAGACAGGCGGCGGATGCCCCTGTTTGATGCCGCAAGGGCGAAAGGGGCCGGTGGCATGAGCCACGTCCATTTCATCGGTATCGGCGGAGTTGGGATGAGCGCTCTGGCCCGCATATTGTTGGCCAGGGGGGAGCAGGTGTCGGGCTCGGACCTGCATCCGTCCAAAACGACTATCGAATTGCAGGATCTGGGGGCGACGGTCTATATCGGCCACCGGGCCGAACAGGTTGCTTGTGCCGATGAGGTCGTAGTTTCGGCTGCCATCCCCGAAGACAATCCAGAGCTGCAGGAGGCCAGAGCCCGTGGTATCCCGGTAATTCACCGGGCACAACTACTGGCCCGTCTGCTCAATTCCGGACCGTCGGTAGCTGTCTCTGGGGCCCATGGCAAGACGACGGTCACTTCCATGGTGACGGTGGCGCTGCAGGCGGCCGGTTTGGCCGTTCAACCGGTGATCGGCGGTACCATCCGGGGGCAAACGGTAAACGCGCTGCAGACGGTTCACACGGTGCAAAAGGGCTACACCGAGGAGTTTTCACGGAACGGGTATTCCCCGAATACATCCGAACACCATTGGGTAGTTGCCGAGGCGGACGAGAGTGATGCTTCCTTCCTCTATTATCGCCCGCGGGTGGCAGTTGTAACCAACGTCGAGGCTGACCACCTCGAAAACTACGGCGGTTCGTTTGAACGGCTGGTCGATGCTTACCGGCGCTTTCTCTGCCAGGTTCAGCCGGAGGGTGTCGGCGTGGTGGGGGTTGACTCTCCCGCGCTACGCGAGCTGGTAGAAGGCTGGCCGCGCCTCCTGCTTCGGTATGGTCTGGGAGAGGAGGGCCGGCCGGAGTGGACCGCCGACCAGATCGAACTGGGAGAGAAGGGCAGCCGGGCCCGAGTGCGTCACGGGGGAGAGGTGGTCGGCGAATTGCGTCTGACCGTCCCAGGACGGCACAATGTCGTCAATGCTCTGGCTGCTCTGGCCGTGGCCGATTGGGCGGGCGCCCGCCTCGAACCGGTTTTTGCTGCGCTGGAAACGTTTGCCGGAGCCCACCGCCGGTTTGAACCGGTCGGCGAGGTGGACGGGGTACGGGTTGTGGATGACTATGCACATCATCCCAGCGAGATCCGGGCGACCATCGCCGCTGCCCGTTCCCTGCGGCCCGGGCGGGTTTGGGCGGTCTTCCAGCCGCACCGGTTCGCCCGCACCCACTATCTGCTGCACGAGTTTCCGACCGCCTTTACCGATGCCGATGAGATCGTCATCACCGAGGTCTATGCCCCGCCGCCAGAAAAGCCCTGGCCGAACGTGAGCGGTGAGAGGTTGGCTGCCGAGGTGGAACGGGTGCTGCAGCGCCCAGTGCACTATGTGCCGACGTTGACGCAAGTGGTGGAGTTCGTGCTGGCCCGGGTACGCCCAGGGGATCTGGTGCTCTGCATGGGGGCGGGCGACATCACCGCCGCCGCCCGGGAGATCGGCCGGCGGTTGGCGGAGGGTGCCCGGACGTGAATGTCCAGCGTTTTCTCGAGTATTTGACCAGCGACACATACTACCAAGGCCAGATTTGCCACTTGCAGGAGTTGCCGGCTCGCCCGGCTCGTTTTGCTGACCCGGCGCGGCCCCTTCCGGATTCTCTGCAGGCAGGGCTGGCGGC
>JBLNBY010000267.1:0-3039 GCA_050260295.1 Bacteroidota bacterium | reverse complement strand
ATCGCTCCCCTTCCGCAGAGCGTCGGCAATCATCGGGAGGAAGTTCCAATCGTACTGGGTATCGAATGCCTCCATCAGCCAGGATTCGCCTGACTCCGCCAGAAGGAGTGCATGCGGGAAGCGGGTCTTGATCTCGGCGGCAAACTGGCGCCAGAAGTCCAACGGGACATAAACGGGGGCGTCGACGCGAAACCCATCAATACCCGTTTCTTGCAGCCAGTAGGCGGCGACGTCGATCATGTAGCGGCGCAGCCCCGGATCAGCGTAGTTGAGCTGGGCCACGTCGAGCCAGTCCTTGTTGGGCGGCAGCGGGTTGCCGTTGGCGTCCCTGACATACCATTCCGGGTGTTCCGAGATGAGAGGGTTATCGAAAGAGGTGTGGTTGGGGACGAGATCGAGCAGCACATGCAAGCCCAGGGCGTGTGCCTTGCGCACTAGTTCCTGCAGGTCGGCCAGCGTACCCAGGGCAGGATCGACCTGAAGATGATTCCGGATGCTGTAGGGACTGCCCAGGGTTCCGACCCGCCTGGCTTCGCCGATGGGATGGATCGGCATCAAATAGATGGTGTTCACGCCGAGCGAGGCTATGTATTCCAGGCGGTCGGTCACGCCCTGCAACGTGCCCTCGGGGCTGAATGTACGCACGAATACTTGGTAGATGACAGCATCTTCTACCCACTCAGAGGCCTTAGCCGTGGCCATTATGGGAGAAGTGGCAGCAACGGCAGTACCAGCAGTTGAACCGGCCGCAGTCGAACCGAGTACAGGAATCAATAGTGTCGATGTAGCCAGAAGGAGACCATTATTGCGCAACATCATCCGTTGGCCCCTCCTAGTCGAATCATAGTCGCGTTGGATCATTCAACAACAACGTTATAGTAACTGGGAGTCCTGTCTCGTTCCACGGATTGCTTCACTGAACCGGATTAATGTGACGCTATCGAATGTGATTTGTCCGAGTAGCCACAGGATCGGCGAATTACCAGTTCTGTCCTCACCAGAGTGGAATGTGGTTTCTCTATCCGCCCTTCGAGGAAGTCGAGGAGCGTTTCCGCTGCCTCTCTACCCATCCGGTCACCAAATTGCCTGACGGTGGTCAGGGCCGGCGTGACATGGGAAGCGGCATCGATGTCGTCGAACCCAACGACCGCCATGTCGTCAGGCAGGCGCAACCCGCGGTCACGCAGACACTCCATGGCACCGAAAGCCATCATGTCGCTGGCTGCGAAGACGGCGGTAGGGGTCGCCCGGCTCAAGATGCGGTTCATCGCCCGGTAGCCGCCGGACTTGGTGAAGTCGCCAATATCGACGAGCACGGCATCAAAGGGAATACCCGCCTCGGAGAGAGCCAGCCGATATCCTTCCAGCCTTTCCTGACAGATCTGCCCACCCGAGCCGTGGATGTAAGCGATGCGGCGGTGACCGAGGCTGAGGAGGTGGCGGACGGCCGAAGCCGCTCCCTCGATGTCGTTGGACTTCACCCAGGAGACCCGGGGACCCTCCAGGATCGTATCGACCAGCATGGCGGGGATACCGGATTCGAGGATGGCCTTCGCCACCGGATGGTCTTCCGCGATACCCATGGCTATCAGGCCCTCGAGGCGCTGTTCCTTCCAGCGATTGAGTTGCTCGCGCCAGGAGTGTTCGTCTTCTTCCGCCACCGACAGGGTCAGCCCGAAGTTTGTGCCGGCGATTGCCTCGGCAACACCGCAGATAACCGCGTAAAGGAAGGGGTGGTGCATGCCGGACCTGTCCGGTACAACCAGCCCCAGGAGATGACTGCGGCGGGAGACCAGGTTGCGGGCGGAGGCGTTCGGATGATAGTCGAGCTCCCGCGCCGCGTCCCACACTTTCTTTTGGGTTTCGGCGGGGATGTCATGGTAACCGTTGAAAACATGCGAGACCGTGCTTACCGAGACCCCCGCCTTACGGGCAACGTCCCTGAGGGTGGGCAAGGTCGCCACTCCTATAACGTTGTAGTATCGTTTACATAGTAGTTGCGCCAAGACTACCCTGTCAAGGTGATCATCTCCAGAGTGAACGGTGTCCGGTCGCGCCTGGGGAGAGATGGGGTTGCCCGCACTTCGGTGGGGGACGCGTGGATTGATCTGCTGCAGCAAAGATTTCCGCATCTACGGAAGGCGAATCTGCGGCTTTTTGGGGGAGCCGGCGCCTACAGCCAGACTGAACCGATCTTCTCCGACATGCGGGTCATAGATGAACTGCTGGCACCCACCTTGCGCCGGGTTATCTTTCGAAGGCAAAGAGCCGGCCCGGCAAGCATTGGAGACGATCGTCCCGGTGATCAATGCGCGGTTGAAAGCGGCCAAGTGAAGGCCGCTGACGTGCAGCACGAGCGGATGGGAGCAGTGGGTAGAAAGAGAAGGTGGATTTAGCCGGCTGGCGAAGAAACCAGGGCCAAGCGACGGTGAGAAAGTAACAAGCAGGGGGTGTAGGGGTATGAATCCCGTCGGATTGGCCCTGGCTCTCTTGGGCGCTTACAACCTGGTGGTCTTCGGGGTCTATGCTTCGGACAAGATTAGGGCCAAGCAAGGTTGGTGGCGAACCAGTGAAAAGCGGCTCTTTGGGCTGGCGGCCTGTGGGGGCGGGCTGGGAGCATTGCTTGGCATTTTTGGCATGCGGCACAAGACGACCAAACCCAGGTTTACCTGGGGGGTCACTGCAATGACGGTCGTGCAGGTGGCGGCGGCTTTGTGGACGCTATCAGCAGGCCGGCGGCTAGGATGGTGGTAGTCGAGGAGCTGTCAGCCGGTCGGCGGTTGGGTTGGTGGTAGGACAATGATCTGTGCCGCCAGCTGTGATCCAACGGTCGAAGGTGAGCGCCCGGCCACGACGCCGTGCCCTACCAGACATTCCACCGGCCGGTCCCGCGCTTATCGGAGGTGTGTAACATCCGTGTGTCTCTCCCGTACCCAGCCATGTCACACCCATGTGCCAATTCGGTCTCCGGTCGCCGCGGTGGAGCGCCGGTGCGACAGGGGCGAGGCGGGAGTTGTCGCACCGGTGATACACCCGGGC
>JBLNBY010000266.1:0-4214 GCA_050260295.1 Bacteroidota bacterium | reverse complement strand
TGCCAGGAGCGCCGACAGCACGCTCCCTGCGCCGCATGCCGAACAGCTCCGCAACGATTCCTGGGAACACAACGATTCCTGGGAACACCTCTCCAGGTTCGGGTAGAAGCTGCTGGAGCTTCAAGACCAGGACTCCAAGGCTAGAACCCCAGGGGCAGTGATTTGACGTACTGCGAGGGGGAGATGCCTACGAACCGGCGAAAGACCCGGCCAAAGTACGAGGGATCCCGGTAACCTACCAGCTCAGCAACCTGGCAGACGCTGTAGCGCCCGGTCTCGAGAAGATCCAGGCTGCGCCGGATGCGCAAGTTCTGCAGATAGGACATGGGGCTCTGACCCACGACATCCCGGAATACCGAGATGAGATACTTGGGGCTCCACCCCACGACCGAGGCAAGGTCGGGCAGCGACAGGTCCGGGTCGTAGTAGTGGTCATCCATGTAGTCGAGGACGTTCTGAACTTGCCGCTTTATTCTGGGGCTTGCCGGTTTGACCCCTTCCTGGGCCAGCTGGGCGAGGATCTGAAGACCAACCCCCTGGATCTCCAGGAGATCAAACTGACGGCGGCGGATCCAGAGGTAGTAGAGACGCTGGAAGAGGGAAAGGCAGTAACCGTCGTCATGGAGACGCACCAGGTACGGGGAGCTGAGCATGTCTTCCGGCAGGCCGTACGATGAAGGGGCAAACTCGCCGACCAGTCCGAACTGGAAGGAGTACATCACGCACTCATCGGCCGTGACCACCATCCGGCGGGTAACGTTTTGAGGAATCCACAAAAGCATCCCGGGGCCGAAGACCGCCCTGGTGATTCCGCCACCCGGCTGTTTGATCTGGACATTGTCACCGAAGGAGTACGAGGCCTCGCCCCGGGTAACACAGGCCAGCGTGTGCCAGGGAACGCGGGAGTGGGGTATGTCGTGGCCCCGGCCCATGGCATGGTAATTCACCCGGAGGGGGCGAAGCACACATGCCGAAAGAGGGGTCAGAAGATGCGTCTGGTACGGCTCGAGGTGCTCCAGTTTGAACGGGCGCACAGCCTTCCCCTCTTCCCTCTCTTCCCGTCCCGATTACTTTGCTTTCTCCCTTACTTCGTCACGAGTTTCACTCACTTCCTGCGCCACTTCAGCCGCGCCACTGTCGCTAAGGTACGGTCCCCCGGGGAATACAGGGACCCGGTGGCCACACGCCTGCGTACAGCCGTGCAGCATCTTCCAGGTAGTGGCGGTCCAATGTCTGGATGGCGATGATCGCTTCGCTCATCTCACGGGCCCACCGGACTGCATCATATTCATTTGCTTGCTCCACCTGGGCAACGAGCTCGGGGCGTAGCCCTGCCCCCGCGTATAGTGCTCCGGCCAGTGCTCCGGCCATGCCGGCGATGGAGTCATTGTCCTGTCCGAAGTTGACGCCCCCCTCGATCGCCTCCATGGTATTGCCTTGGGCCAGGTAGCACATGGCGAACGCCGCAGCAACCTCCTCCAGGCACTTGTCAGGGTTTTCGATCCCTGGATTCCCTGCGGCCAAGCGACCGTCCCACCGCGACGTCACCTCTCGCACGGGTACGATGGCCTCACGAACGTTCTTGTAGCGGCATACTGTCTCATACACTTCCTTGAGGGCCTGTCTCGTACCACCATGCGCCACATCCAAAGCCGCCAGGAACACCGAATCCCGATCGGCGTCCGGCCGCATCGCTTCGGCAATGCCAGCAGCCAACACCGCCGCCCCCTCCAGCCCGAAACTATGCGTGTTGATGGCTGCCACTGATGTCGCCTCCCGGTAGGCGGCTTGTGGATTGCCGGCGTTCACCAACCCTACCGGCGCGATGTGCATCGCTCCTCCGCAGATCACCATGTTTCCCTTGCCGGCGAAGAACGGATCGACACGCGTATAACGAGCGCACAGGTGGGTGTACTTCTCTGGCAGCCAGAGTCGTTGCGGATCGAGACCGGCCCACATCTTGACCACGTCAGCTGCCGTCAGGTGGGTCTTTCTCTGGATATATTCCCTGCACAGGGCGTTCTTCACATAGGTGTCGTCGGTGAACTGCCCGTTCCGTCCCGAGTCGGTGATGATGCCGGAGACCCACCCATACCTCTCCTGGATGGTCTCATGGCGCCAACCTTCGATTGGAGCCCCCATCGCATCGCCCAACGCTCCACCGGTCAGCGCTCCGTAGACCTTCTTGAAGAGCAGACTCTCTTCGATCCGCAACCTCGCCCCGCCCCTCTCGCCCACAGACTCACGCTACCGCTTCAATACGGAGTTGATGAAGGCTGCAGCTTCAGCCGCAAAACTCTCCACTGAGGTCTTCTGCTGCATGACCTGATCCCACCGCTGTTCAAGATAATCCCAGATCGTCTTGTTTATAGCGGGATCGGAGAACCAGACTGCAGTTCGCCCGTAGGCTACAGACTGAACAACTTGCTTCACATTGCTCGGCGGCGCTTTCATCGTGTTCAAGTAGTAGCTGACCGCCCCCACGATGGGTGGCAGCACGCCTTCCTGCGCAATGCGTTCTTGTCCCTGTTTGGACAAGATAGCGTACTTTATGAACTCCCAAGCCAGATCGGGATGCCGACTGGTACGCGAAATGGCGATAACATTGGACGAGATTAGTGAAGCAGCTTTGTTGGTATACGGACTGCGGAGCTGTGGTACTATATCCCAATCGACATCCTTGCGAGCATGCTGGCGATTGAAGGCAATGTTCCACGATGCTGATTCCCAGATGGCTAACTTACCATTCCAGAAAGCCGTCCACTGGCCAGCTTGAGGAGGCGTATACGCGATGTTGTGCTTGAAGTGAATGTCGTAGAAGAACTGCAGCGCCTGGATCGCCCTGGTTTCGTTGATGGTTGCTCGTGACTCGTTCTGGTCAACGACATCCGCGTCATTGGCCCATAGGAAGGAGGACGCCCCCAAGTAGACTAGACTGGAACCGTCGGCGCCAAACCCCCACTGTATTGCCTGCTGATTTGTGGGATTCCGCTTGGTCAGCTTGGTACCAATGGATAGCAGGTCGTTCCACGTCCAAGCTTCATCGGGTACGGGGATGCCGCTCTCATCGAAGAGGCGTTTGTTGACAAAGGTGGCTGAAGTGAATACCCCGAGAGGAATACCGACAAGCTGCTGATTGTGAGTGAACGCGCGTATGATAGTCGGATAGAACGAGCGGGTCGTGACGTCCTGATCTCGCTCCAGGATCGGTCCGACGTCGAGGGCGAGCTTCTCGAGTACATCACGGATCAGACGATCGGAAACGTTGCCCAGGAACATGACGTCCGGCGTCAGACCAGCTGCTGCCCTGACCATCAGTGGATCGACAGGTGAGCCAGGAACGCCCTCCAGGGCGATCGAGACATCGGGATGCTGAGCCTGAAAGGCATCTATCTGCTCCTTGAGATAGCCGTAGAACCATTGGCTGGTCGAGGCCAGGACTGATATCCTGGTCTTGGCTGCGGCACTGGCTGGCTGCCCAGAGGTTAGGGCTAACAATAGACCGGCCGAAGCTAAGAGGACCGGCAGCGGCCGCCGGTGCAAGTAGCCATGCATGTCACGTCGCCTCCTCAACCTAGGACTCACTCTCAGTGGGCAATAATGGCTCACTAAAGCGTCCGTTCAGGAACTCGTAGGTCGCATCGTAGACACGCCGTACTTCGGGATCAGTCGACCGGGCCGACTCCACCATCACCTTTACGCCCTGATAATAGGAGAGCAGCACTCCTTCCATGAAACCGAGCTCCTTGCCAGCCCGCAGGTAATCGAAGTACCTCTCACGGGCAGCAGCCGAGGTGAGTACCGAGCTCTCGGACTCGATCTCGATCCCGAAGTGGTACTTCTCGGCCCGCTCCGCGGTCTCGGCAAAGCGTGTCTTCGGTACCTGCGAGAGGAACATGTAGTTGGGCTGCATCATCGTGTAGTCGATCCCCAGCTCGCGGGCGCGTTCATGCCCCGGGGCGTTGAACCAGGGTATCCAGTACAGCTTTGGAGTGGTGTCATTCGCACTATCCGTGATTGCTGGCAGACTGTGAACCAGGGCGGACACCTGCTTGACCAGCCCGGCGTCGTTGTCGTACACCGTTTCATTTACCCAGTACCAGCCGACGAGCCGAAGATGCGGGTACCCGTTGGCGTTCCAGCGGCGAGTTGCTTCGGCGATGTACCAGCGTAGGGCTTGCAGCCGGTCGGCATCAGCCTGTGCCTGTGTTCTT
>JBLNBY010000265.1:0-5139 GCA_050260295.1 Bacteroidota bacterium | reverse complement strand
GATTTCCACGAGCGCCTCGTCCTGGGTGGAAGTGCTATCCCGTTCCAGAGTGGTACGGATCGCCTCGTTTTCGTCGAACAGCTCCAGAATCTGGGCCGACGAACTGAAACCGAAAGCCCGCAGCAAGACAGTGACGGGCACCTTGCGGGTGCGGTCGACACGAACCCAGATCACGTCGTTCGCATCACGCTCGAACTCGAGCCAGGCACCCCGGTTGGGAATGATGGAGCCTGTAAGCATCTCCTTACCGTTGGGGTCGTGCTCTTTTTGGAAATAGGCCCCGGGCGAGCGTACGAGCTGGCTCACCACCACTCGTTCGGCACCGTTGATGATGAAGGTGCCTTTCTCGGTCATCAGCGGCAGGTCTCCCATGAAGACTTCCTGCTCCTTGACCTCGCCGGTATCCTTGTGGATGAGCTGAACCCGCACTTTGAGGGGAGCGGAGTAGATAGCGTCCTTCTCCTTGCACTCCTCGGGTGTGTACTTCGGTTCACCCAGCTCACAGGATTCAAACTGCAGGATCAGATTCCCCGTAAAGTCCTCGATGGGGGAAATGTCCCGGAAGGCCTGGTTCAACCCGTACTTGATGAACCAATCAAAGGACTTCCGCTGGATCTCGATAAGATCGGGTAGATCGATGATCTCCCTGATCCTGCCGTAACTCTGCCGGGTTCTCCGGCGCTCCTCAGTCTTGGCAACGGCCAATCCCCTCACCTCTCTCGGGTCAAATGCCGCTTGCTGGCCTACGTGCTTCTGGGGATAAAGGGACTACGGCTGCTGGAACAATCACCGGCAAAATGGATCCGGGCGCGACAGGAAAATGCAGAGACGACACAGAATATAACGTTGACCAGGAAGAGTATAGGTATGCGTCCCGGAATCGCCAAACGCAGGGTGAACTAGGAAGGCAGGTAACCAGGCACTCGCCCCGACCTGACCTGAGCAGAAGGATCGCCCTCCCCCAAAACCGGCGGACCGCCCCTGAACGTACCGTAGGACGACCCCCGGTGAAAGCGACACCACCCAGCCAGTTTATCACTAACCACGGAATTCGTCAACGACCCCGCCGATCCCTGACAGGTAGCGGCACACCAGCCAAAACAGGAAAGGCGGCCGCCCTTACCCGCGACGCCCGCCATCCCCCAATCTTCAAGACTAAACCCGGTCGCTCGATCTACTGCGCTTCGTACTTCTCTTACTTGACCTCGACCTGGGCTCCGGCCTCTTCCAGCTTCTTCTTCATCTCCTGGGCCTGGTCCTTGGGGACCCCGGTCTTGACTGGCTTTGGTGCGCCATCGACCAAGTCCTTCGCTTCCTTCAGGCCAAGGCCGGTAAGCTCACGCACGACCTTGATGACCTGAATCTTGTTGCCGCCGGCGGCCGCAAGGATGACGTCAAACTCCGTCTTCTCCTCCTCGGCCGGAGCAGCGGCCGCGGCCGCACCGGCCACTGGGGCAGAAACAGCCACCGGAGCGGCAGCACTCACACCAAACTTCTCCTCGAGCGCCTTAACCAGCTCGGCAAGCTCGATAACGGTCATTTGTTCGATAGCAGCAATCAACTCTTCTTTGGTAAGAGCCATCGTAACTCTGCCTCCTCAATTCCATGGATGAGTAATCGCACCTTTTCTCACGACGCCGGTGTCGCCGCTCCGCCCGCCTCTTCACGCTGCCTCCGGATGGCATCGAGGGCATAGACGAGCTGCCGCACACTCCCCTGCAAAACCGAGACCAGCCCGACGAGGGGCGCCTGCATCTGCCCGAGCACTCTTCCCAGCAACACTTCCCGTGGCGGTAGCTCCGCCAACTTGACGACCTCTTCGCTGGTGATAGCCCGCTGGCTCAGGACACCTGCCTTTAACACCAGGTTTTTGTGCTCCCGTGTAAACTGGTGCAGAACCTTGGCCATGGCAGCTGGGTCGCCCTGGGAAAGTGCAATCGCGGTCGGACCCTCCAGGTACGGGTCGAGCCCCGACACTCCAGCTTGCTGTGCAGCCCGCTGCAGCAACCGGTTCTTGACCACCCGCAGCTCGACTCCCTGCTCCCGCAGGCGACGGCGCAACTCGGTGCTCTCCTTGACGGTAAGACCGCGGAAGTCGGCCAGGACGGCTCCACTTGCATTGGCAAGTTTCTCCCGGAACTCAGCAACGACCTGACCCTTCTCTTCCCGCTTCATGGTTTCCCCCCCTTCCCAGAAAACAAAGTACACTCTGTCAAAGGCAAAACATAAAGCCTCTACGAGACCGCAGAGGCTTCAGAAACCGCTCCGTACTGGCAACGTCGAGATCGCATACCGTCGAAAAGCCGCCAGCATGGTCATGCTTCTGGCCTCGGCAGGCTGGTTTTGCCACTTAGATCCGTTGAACCGCCCAAAGTTGGCGAACCCACCGGATACCTGCTGTCTGCGGCCTCCGTCCACCTGCCTCGATCGTCGGCAGCGGACACGAAGCTGCACCAGTGTGCAGTATATTCAGTTGTGATTACTCAGCCCACAATAAAGCAACTCAGGTACGGTCCGTGAGTGCACCCTGGGCTTCACCCACGTCGATCCGGATTCCGGGTCCCATGGTGGTGGAGATAGCCATGCGCCGCATGTAAGTGCCCTTGGCCGCAGCCGGTTTCGCCCGTACCACTGCATCTACCAACGCCCGGAAGTTCTCAAGAAGGGCCTGTTCACTAAAGGTGGCCTTCCCGATCGGTACATTGATGCAGCCTTCCTTGTTGACACGGAACTCCACCTTACCAGCCTTGATCTCTTTAACCGCCCGGCCAACTTCCATGGTGACAGTGCCAGCCTTCGGGTTGGGCATGAGCCCCCTGGGACCAAGGACTCGGCCCAGACGACCAACCGGTCCCATCATGTCCGGGGTAGCCACGGCCACGTCGAAATCGAGGAAGCCCTGCTGTACCCGCTCAACCAGGTCCTCCGCACCGACGATGTCGGCCCCGGCCTCCTCGGCCTCCCTTGCCTTCTCGCCCTTGGCGAAAACCGCCACTCGCACTGCCTTGCCCAAGCCGTGCGGCAGGACCACAGTGCCGCGTACCTGCTGATCCGCTTGCCGGGGATCAACACCCAGTTTCATAGCCACTTCCACCGTCTCGGGGAATTTCGCCGTGGCCACCTTCTTGATCAGACCGATGGCCTCACCGGGACTGTAACTCTTCCCTTTGTCTATCAGTTTAGCGGCTTCGACGTACCGCTTACCATTTCTCGCCATATCCGACCCCCCTTGTGGTAAAGCGGCTGCTCAAAGCAGCCTCCCACAAATCAACAGGCAATGAGATCAAAATGGATTAAGATGCAGCAAGGATCGTCAGTCCTCTACGACGATACCCATCGACCGGGCCGTACCCTCGACCATCCGCATGGCGGCCTCGACCGACGCAGCATTCAGATCCTGCATCTTCGTCTCCGCGATCTTGCGGACATCGGATCGCCTGACGGTCGCCACCTTCTGCTTGTTGGGAACGCCCGAGCCCTTCTCGATCCCGGCCGCTTTCAGGAGGAGTACTGCCGCCGGCGGCGTTTTCAGGGTGAAGGTGAAGGAACGGTCCTCGTAAACCGTAATCTCCACAGGAATGATCATCCCTGCCTGCGCAGCCGTCTTCTCGTTGAAGGACTTGACGAACTCCATGATGTTGACGCCGTGCTGCCCCAGCGCCGGCCCTACCGGAGGTGCCGGAGTCGCCTTTCCGGCGGGACATTGAAGCTTGACAATCGCTGCTACCTTCTTAGCCATGCCGTTCGCTCCCTACACTTTTTCAACCTGATCAAAGTCCAGCTCCACCGGAGTCTCCCGGCCGAACATCGACACCATCACCTTGAGCTTACCACGCTCGACGTTGACCTGCTCGATCCGGCCGTCGAAGTTGACGAACGGGCCGTCGATCACTTTCACCCGCTCTCCGACATCGAAAGCCACCTTCGGCCCGGCCTCGTCAGGGGCGGTTTCATGGAGAATGCGCTCGACTTCTTCGTCGCTGAGCGGCAACGGCCGGTTACCCGAACTGACGAACCCCGTCACCCCGGGCGTGTTCCGCACCACATACCAGGAGTCGTTGCTCATGCACATCCGCACCAAGACATATCCGGGGAAGACCTTCTTTTCGACGACGCGCTTCCTGCCTTCCTTGAAATCGAGCTCTTTCTCGGTCGGCACCAGCACCTCGAAAATCTTGTCCCCCATACCCATACTGGCAACCCGCCGCATCAGGTTGTCCTTAACCTTGTTTTCATAGCCTGAGTACGTATGCACCACGTACCAACGCGTCTGTTGATCAGTCGGGATTCCACCGGCCCCGGTCGCCACTACCGTCAGCCTCCCAAGCCTGACAAAGCGGAGAAAATGGCACTGAGTCCAATATCGATCACACCCAAAAAGACCGCAACTATCAAGGAGAGCGCAATGACGACCGCCGTGTAGGTGGTCAGCTCCTTCCGGGTGGGCCATGTTACCTTACGCAACTCGGCCCGTACTTCCCGGAAAAACCGGCCCGCCTTCTCAGCAAATCCCTGCCCCGTCTTTGACTGGCGATTAGCCGCCGTTGCCATCTTCTCACCCCTTGCCGGAGCTGACCGCACTAGCGTTACCGGGTCTCCTTGTGTACCGTGTGCCGCTTGCACACCGGGCAGAACTTGCGCAACTCGATACGATCCGGATCATTGCGCTTGTTCTTCATGGTACGATAGTTGCGACTCTTGCACTCGGTACACTCGAGCGTGATCCCCACCCGCATGGCCCGTCACCTCCGGTAAACAGTCACTCAGCCAGTCTACCATAGGCTGAAAGTTACTGTCAATCCGCGCTTAATATTCCCTGCCGATCTGCCATTTGGTCTCAGTTTTGGCCTTGGCTTCAGCCTTGGCCGGATAATCGTACCGCTTCAACTTGGCGGTTCGCGCCGGCTGCCACTTCCTCGATCAAGCGCCCTTGCTCAAACCCCAGTAGTCATTCTGAGCCCACGTTACATACCATGCCTGGTAACCAACCCCGGCAACCAATCGTATCGTGTCAAAGCTCGGCTGCCGGTGATGTTCCCCAAGGTTGGTTCGACGGTCAGCCAAACGGGCGTTCCTGCCCGTCGCCACGCCAACCCCGGTCCGCGCTAAGCCAAGTCCCATGCTCCCCTCCGGCTTCCT
>JBLNBY010000264.1:0-3957 GCA_050260295.1 Bacteroidota bacterium | reverse complement strand
GCGAGACTATCGGTGAACCGCCGGCGACACTGCTCGCTGCCGCGGCGCCGGCGGTTCAGCTACTGGTTAATACTGGCTGGCGGTTGGTCAACGCCGTCCTCAGTCGCGCGCCGCCACATACCGGAGCAGGTCAAGCACCCGCACCGAATAACCCCACTCGTTATCGTACCAGGAGACCGCCTTGACGAAGGTGCCCTCGATCACCGAGGTCATCTCGAGATCGACGATGGACGACCGGCTGTCGCCGCGATAGTCGATGGAAACAAGCGGCACGTCAGAAACACCAAGGATGCCCTTGAGTTCGCCCTCGGACGCCTTGCGGAAAGCTTCGTTGACCTCTTCCTTGGTCGTCGGCTTCTCCACCACGCAAGCAAAGTCAGCGATGGAGACATCCGGCGTGGGCACGCGCAACGCGTAGCCATCGAGCTTGCCCTTGAGCTCGGGAAGCACCAGGGCCACCGCCTTGGCCGCGCCGGTGGTGGTGGGTATGATGCTGACCGAGGCCGCCCGGGCCCGGCGCAGATCTTCATGGGGCAGATCAAGGATCCGCTGGTCATTGGTGTACGAGTGAACCGTCGTCATCGAGCCGCGCAGCACCTTGAAGTTTTCGTGCAACACCTTGACCAGCGGGGCAAGGCAGTTGGTGGTACAGGAAGCGTTGGAGATGATGAAGTGCTTGGCGGGATCGTAGGCCTTCTCGTTGACGCCCATGACGATGGTGATATCTTCGTTCTTTGCCGGAGCGGTGATGATCACCCGCTTGGCGCCGCCCGAAGCAATGTGGACTCCCGCCTTTTCCCGGGAACGGAAAAGCCCTGTCGATTCGATGACATAGTCGACGCCCAAATCCTTCCACGGTAGCTTGGCGGGGTCACGCTCAGCCAGAACCTTGATTTCCTTGCCGTCGACACGAATAGCTCCTTCGGCAGCCTCCACCCGGCCGGGGAAGGTACCGTGCACGGAGTCATACTTTAGCAGGTGGGCCAGAGTCTTGGAGTCAGTCAAATCGTTGACCGCTACGAACTCGATGCTCGGGTCGTTGTATCCAGCGCGGAAAACGTTCCGTCCGATCCGTCCGAATCCGTTGATACCTACACGAATGGCCATCTACAACCAACCTCCTCCAATTGTTTGCCGGTTATTCTCCTCAATGGCTGGGTTTTTGGCATACCTTCATTCCGCCGGCGCCGACAGAGTCAGTTCGCTTTCCAGCCCACGGACCGCCTCGTCATGCTTATGGCGCAGCAATTCCAGCATCCGCCTGGCACACCCTTCATCGGTAATACAAACCTTTTGATAATGAGGCGCAAGGACGGCCAACGCTGCCAGAGCCTTGCTTGCCCCACCACCGACGGCCACCACCTGAGGAACTTTTTCCAGCTCTTCCAGCCGAAGTCCGACGGTGCCGGTGCTGTAGACAATGCTCCCCGCCCGGTCGAAGTAGTAGCCAAATGCCTCCCCCACCGCCTTGCGTGCCCGCAACACCTCCGTTTGTTCGGGACGCAGACCACGCCGGCGGGCCATCTCCTCTGCCGAACCGATGCCGTGCAGCACGACGTCCGCCCGGCGAATCAACTCCAGCAGCGAGCGGATCCTCTGGTCGGTCGTCGTGAGCGTCACAAGTGCCTCCTCGCTGACCTCGTCCGGCAGGTGCAGCAACCGGTAACTCGCTCCCAACGCCCGGGCCAGGTTGGCGGCTACCGTGTTGGCCTCCACTTCCACCTCCTCCCCCAGCCCGCCGCGGGCCGGAACGACCATGATATCCCGCCGGGCCGAGCTGGGAGGGAGGCTGCGCGCCACTTCGGCCATGGTCGTTCCTCCGGTAACGGCTACCACGTCCCCATCCTGCAGTATCTCCTGCAGATAACGGGCGGTCGCTCGGGCCATCTCCTTCTTTACCGTCTCGTCGGAATCGGAGTCACCCGGTACGACGATCACCCTCTCAAGCCCCAAAAGGCGCGCCAATCGCCTTTCCACGTCGGCAAGACCATGAAACTGACGCACCAGATCTCGCAACTCCCCGAGGATCTGCGCTCCGAGCTCGGTCACAACCATCCCAGCAGGCTCAGCTGCCAAAAGCCCCTGAGCCTTGAGCACGTCCATGCTGTTACGCACGGTCCGCTCCGGCAGATTCAACCGGCTCGAGAGTGCTCTGCGTCCAACGGGTTGATGGAAGTACACCTGGCGCAGGATGGTATAGCGCTGGTCCACCAGGGTTACCAGCTCCGGTACTATCCGCTGCAAAACCGTGACGCCCTCCAGAGCCGAACTCCCCCTACCTATCCCCATCGCCATTAGCATTCTTCCCCGCACCGCAATCAACGACCGGTGGGTACGCCAGGCAGAGTGGGTGGGTCTGACGTCGTCCCGCGTAGCACCCAGCGTCCCACATTATTCGTCTTGCTCCCCCGGTTTCCTGCCAGATGAAGCGCTCAGCGGAAAAAAGTTGCTACTTGTACTCGTTTGCTCGTTCCCGGTATCCAAGTGCCACCGCCAGTTGCGTCAGCCGCCGCAGCCGATGATTGACGGCCGACTTGGTTGCGGGCGGGTCGAGTAACTGCCCGAGCTCCCGCAAGGAAGCCTCCGGATGCCGCAACCGTAGCCCGGCTACGGCCAGCAGTGCTGGCGGAAGGTCGCCGGGATCGACGTGGGAGAGGAGCCAGCGGATCTGCTCCTGCTGGCGCAGCGCCGCCTGCACCGCCTTGCCAACGTTGGCCGTTTCGAAGTTGACGAGCCGGTTGACCTGGCCCCGCATCTCCCGCATCAGGCGCTGGTTTTCCAGCTCCAGCATGGCAGCCGAGGCACCGACCAGCCCGAGAAAACTCGAGATCTGCTCCACGTCTTGGAGATAAACTACCAGTCCGGAACGGCGCTGGCGCAGCTTCGGCTCGAGTCCGAAACGATGCATCTGCTCGTTGAGGAATTGTGCAGCTTCCAGAGAAGCAGTAACGATCTCGATCTGGTATGACCGGGCCGGATTGCTCAGAAACCCTCGGGCGACGAACGCCCCCCGCAAGAAACTCTGGGCACAGCAGCGGCGGCGAAGGGTCGAGGGCAGAGGCAGGATTCCGCGGTTGTCACCGTATCCCCCGTGACCACCATGGCCCCTACCGCCGTCATCGCAAGCAGCAGCACGGGGCTTGAGACCGATCTCTTCCCAGGCTGTAAACTCGGGGACATGCAGCACGTACTCATAGGATCCCCCGAGCCGGGTCGTGCGGCGTATGAAAACCAGGAGTGGCTCGGTTCGGAAGGACCGCCATACACGGGCAATACGCCGGGCCAGCAGCGCGTGACTCGCCCGCACGATCAACCCGGACGATTCCAGCCTACCGTCGGTCAGGAGCAGGCCGGCCAACTCAGCCCGGCGGCAGCATTCCCGGTCCAGAGGAATCCGGGCCAGCTCTTCCCGTACGTTGTAAGAGAAGACCAACTAGCGAGCCCCCGTATCAGCGGCCGGGATTTCCAGCTTGCAGTCGCGGTGTTCGACTCGTACCTGATAACCTGCTCCCCGCAGGAACTCCCCCAACCGCTCGGCTACCGCCACCGAGCGATGCTGTCCACCAGTGCAACCGATGCCGATGATCAACTGTGCCTTCCCCTCGCTGACGTAGTTGGGCACGAGAAAGCCCAGGAGATCCTCGAGTTTCTCCATGAAGGTGCGGCTGATCGGCCACCGGAAGACGTAATCCGCCACCTCCGGGTCTAGGCCGGTCAGTGGCCGCAGCTGGTCGACATAATACGGGTTGGGCAGGAAGCGGACATCGAAGACCAGGTCGCAGTCGAGTGGCACACCGTGCTTGAACCCAAAAGAGACCACGTTGATCAGGATCTCCTGCTCACGCCGGTCATTTTCGTTCAAAAACACGGCGGCTATCTTCTCCTTCAGCTCCCGTGGGCTCAACCTCGAAGTGTCGATGATGCGCTGGGCACGGCCGCGGATGGTCTGCAGCCGCC
>JBLNBY010000263.1:0-2703 GCA_050260295.1 Bacteroidota bacterium | reverse complement strand
GCCGACGGGTGACGGCAAAGCCAATGGTAAAGATGCCGTAGGCGATTCCCATCAATAACAGAAAGGGCAGGTAATGGGCGATCGTGAGGATGTTATCCCGGAAAACCGGCCACGGATACATGGCGACCGGCAGCCGGGGGTCGACGGGTGCACCAGTCATGAAGGAGACGTTCAAAATGGTAATGGCAAGCGTATAAAGCAGATGGACGAGGGGCGGTATGAGCACCAGGGAGAAACCGGCGGCAAACCCCGCAATGGTAATCAACCGGGGAGCTGCGAAGGTGGCCTGCCCCTCTCGCACCGCCAGCGACAGGTAACCCATATGACGCAGTTCGTCCTGGGGGATTGACCGTCTGCCCAGTAACTCTTTTTCCCGTAAGTTGCCCCACTGTAATAGACGGACGTACATCCAGTAGAGAAAGACGGCCAGGACAATCTCACCGAGAGCAGCGACCACGAAGCGAAGTACGTAGATGGCAGGATGTTCGGGCTGCACACAGATCCCTCCCGTGTGGATTTCGGCGGCTTCGGTCGCATTCCTCTGGTTTCCCGTTTTCTCGAAGTTTGAGTGTTCCACCAGGAACAGTGTTGCGGTACTTAATGGATACTGACTTTCTTGACCGGGCGACGGTGTGGGCTGCGGCTATCACCATACAGAAGTAGAGGGCGCGGTAACCCCCGCCAAGCCACCGCCCCTATCGAGCCGCGACCCGTACCAACTCAAACGTTGGTACGGCCGCTGTTTAACCGGCCGGCCGGCAGCACTCGCCGCACGGCCACCGTGAGGAACCACCCCAAAACCACGCTGCTGATTCCCTGCACCGAGTTGCCGGGGATGCTGCCCACAGCCGCTCCCCAGCCATAGATGAATATCTCGACCACTGTGTAACCCAGGACCATCCAGGCGGCGCCCACCAGGTACGCAAGAAGGGTGAGCATCCCCGGACGCCCGACCAGCGTCTGGGTCCGGCTGCTGCGTTCGGCGATCCACCCGACCAGCAGTCCTTCCAAACCTTTGATGACCAGCGTGAAGGGCGCCCAATGGGCGTAGCCAAGGATAAGGTCAGCCAAGGCCGAGCCGATCCCGCCGGCGATGAGTCCAAGCAGCGGGCCGAAGATCGCGGCGATGACGAAGATGAAGGTGTCCCCTACGTTGACGTAACCCTGGGTGCCGGGCATGGGGATGTTGATGGCGATGGTACCCACCGCTACCAGGGCTATGCCCAGCCCGCCGTAGGCAAGCAGGCGCAGACGGTTATTCACGAATGATCGCTCCTCTCGTAGATGTCTCAGGGACGAGAGGGCGGCCGGCTGCCGGGAAAGAAAAACGACCCTGGAGAGCGGGACTCCAGGGCTTCCACACAGTTTCTCGCGCGCGGAGAGAGCTACAACTCTCTCCTACGCCTTCGCCCATCCAGACTTTACTGGCGGCTCCGGATTCTCACCGGATCGACTGCTGGGGCTGATGGGCTCGTCCCGAAGGTGCTCGAGGCCTCGGGCATCACCACCGGTCGGGAACTGACGACCCCGGCGAGTCGTCCCACCCTGCCCCGAAGGCTCTTGTCTTGATCATAACCGTCGGGCCGAGCGCGGTCAACGTCGAAATCGGGCGCACTCGTCCGGCTTCGGGTGCACCCGAGCCAACGGTCAATAGCCGCGGATCTTTTCGACGACTGCGTCCGGCGTGAAGCCAAAATGCTTGGCGACCGCCTCGGCCGGGCCGCTTTCACCAAAGCTCTCCATGCTGATTACCTGGTCTCCGGGCCGGGCCAGCCGATACCACCCGCTGCCGATACCGGTCTCGATGAAGACCCGCCGGCCCGAATGGGGCAACACCGACCGCTGGTACTCGGTGGGCTGCCGCAGGAAACGCTCCCGGCAGGGCATAGAGACCACCCGGCAGTGGTAGCCGATGGTCGCCAGCTTCTCGGCTGCGGCCAGGGCCAGGGATACTTCGCTGCCGGTGGCCACCAGCGTCAGCTTCCTTTCATCCTCGACGCCATTGCCGTTTCCGGAAGACGAGGCGGATGTCGAAGCACCGTTACCCGGCCCATGCCCGGCTGTGGCCGCGGCCGCGGGCAGCACCTGCAGCAGATAACCGCCACGCTTTACGCCCTCGGCACCGACATCGCTGCTGCCGCAACCCGAGCCCTGGAGTGGGATGCCCTGGTGCCGATCGAGAAGGTCGATGTGACCGTCTCGAAGGGCTGGGTCACGCTTCGTGGCGAAGTCGAGCGGCACTACCAGAGGGAAGACGCAGAGCGCGTGGTGCGTAGGCTATCTGGGGTCCGGGGAGTGACCAACTTGATCACGGTTACGCCGCGGATCGCGCCCTCACACGAAGAGCTGAAGCGCAGGATCGAGCACGCTCTGGTGCGTAGCGCCGAGACAGACGCCCGGCGGATCACCGTGGACGTGCAGGGCAGCAAGGTCATCCTGAAGGGCACGGTACGCTCCTGGGCGGAGAGGGAGGAAGCGGGGCGGGTGGCCTGGCTTGCGCCGGGAGTCACTTCGGTCGACAACCGAATCACGATTGAAGCAGGACTGGCGGCATGAACGCCTGGTGGGTCATCTGCCCGGTCCATTTCCATTGGCATTCGTGGTAGGGGCAGCCGTCTCTCGCAGATGTCGGGTCCGTTGGGCGCCCCCCGCGCCGCCCCCGGCCCCCCCGCCCCCCCCAACCCCCCTGCGGCGGGGGGAGGG
>JBLNBY010000262.1:0-9959 GCA_050260295.1 Bacteroidota bacterium | reverse complement strand
AGGTGCAGGAGTGATGGGTCTAGCTCTGCTCCTTGCTCATCCCCAGACAATACCCCGTGAGCAGACGGGTCTCATCGTCGGCGGCGGTGGCACGCTGAACGTGATTCCCCTGGGGCAGATGGTAGCAGCGTTTGAGCAGTCCCCCCTGGCTAGAACACACTTCATTCTAATACGCGTGCTGGGAGCACTCCTGGTTGTAGCGTCTGTAGCCGGTTTGACGTATAGTGTCCGCCACAAGGCTGAGGGGATTATTGAGCTAGTTCTGTTTCGACTCCAGCGATACGCATATGCATTCTTCGTGATTATATTGACATTCTTTGGCGGTTTTCTGTTAATACCGGCTCTGGCCAGCACACTGTCCGCGGTCGATCACGCTTCCTACAGTTCTTCCGCATCATTAACCGATAATCGGCTTATTGAGATATACCAACCATCATATTCGGAGATTCAGAGACGCAATCCAGGCTTGATGGGCTCGGCTGTCCCGGTCGCCAACTCACTGCGGGAACAGCAAACTGAATTCACCATCGACGACTTGCAGGAGATAAAGTCATTGACCTCAGGGATCGATTATGTGTATTCGACCCAAGCTCTGTCGACGGAGTGGCAAGGGAGATCGGTCAGCATCGTCGAAGCCACCAGCGGTTTTTTCCCTGCCCAAGAATGGCAACTGTTGGCCGGGCATATGCCCAAGGACAGTTCCGAGGTGCTGGTCGATGCCACGACATTCGGTATCACGGAGCCAGAGCAAGCCCGTGACTGGCTTGGGAAGACGGTCTCCCTCACCATACTCGGCGAGGGACACGGACTCAGGATCGTTGGCGTCGTTGGCCCGCAGGTCGGGCGCTACGCCCCCGCCCTTCTACGGCCTGCTCCCGATGGCCGCACCTGGACGTCGGCCGTTGCCATCGCTAGCCCCGACCGGGACCCGGTCGCAGTGGCAGCCGCCCTACAACAGGCCATGGATCAACGTTACGGTCGGTATGCTTGGCGGGTGGAGGCGCTGCAATCCCGCACCTGGCGCGCAACCGAGATATATAAACGTAGCCAGTCCGCCGTTCGCTGGTTGGGAGTCCTGTCCTTGCTGCTCGTGTTCGGGACCGTCTTCGGCATCAATCGTGCTTTTAGGGCAAAAGCAAGCTCCGAGTCGACCCCAGACGAACCGTTGCCGCAAGGCAGCGGGGTGCCGGCGTTCTGCCGAGTGGCTTACCACCTAACCCTCGGCCTGCTAGGCGGGCTGTTGGGTGCGGGTGTCGGAAAGCTGGTGCTTGCACGTTCTCCCCTGCCGTTGCTCGTACCGACTACGGCCAGCGCCCAAGCTCAACCATCGGCAGTTCTGCAGGTTCTCATCGTCGCCGCCGCTGTCGGCGCCACAACCGTAATCGGCAGTCTTGTCGGGGGCCTGATGGGCTGCCCTAGCGGTAACCTCGTGATGGTTAGGCATCCCCAATCTACCGATGACCATTCATCTCGTTCCCGACATCGCAGACAGCTCAGCCGCCTGTTAACAGCATCTTTCAATACCCTTCTGGCCGCACTCATCCTGTCGGTCGGTGTAGGGTTACTCATCTCATTTACCAGTCACGAGGATATGGTCAGGCAGGCCATGAGAGAAGCCGAATCATATGGTTACCTTCAACTCACCCCGTACGCTTCGGAAACCGGCGCGGCGATGTCGAGCGAGCTGACGGAAAGTGGACCGCTGGCAAGCAGGCCGGTGGGCTGGGCGGTCGTGGATCTCGAGTATATCCGACCGTACCTGCCTGACAGGGACACCGCACTGGCTTTGGCCACTAGCGACGAAGCCTATGTCTATGATCAGGCCAACAACATCACATACTCCGCGTTGGTCATAGCGGGCAGTGCTGGATTGCCCGCTGTGCGAGGGTGGCGGCTGGTCACCGGCCGTTTCCCCTCGGAGCAGGAGATCGCCGATGGGGCAATGGTAGCAGTAGTCTCCCGCGACTTTGGCCGACTGGCTTGGGGCGTAAACAACCCCAACGAGTACCTGAAGAGAAGTCTGTTGATTCGGTTTACCAACGGGAGAGAGAACGAATATAAGGAGCTGCGTGTGATCGGAGTGATGGATTGGGCGAACTTGGCTCTGAGGTGGGGGGGCGGTGCCAACACGGGGTTTGCCCCGCTGCCGGCCCTTTTCACGCCCCTGGGTCTATCACCCCAGTCGCTTTTGCCCGACGGGACAGTCATCGGCCGTTCCCTCGAAGCCCGCTCCCCACAGGGGGATAGTCGCAAGCTCACCTCAACGCTGCAACAACTGGCATCCGGCTTTCTGCGCCCGACCTATGGTCTGGTCAACATCAAGGACGTTCGACTTGCATCCTTGGCGTCGTCACTGTTTGACATCTATCGACAGGCTCTCTGGGTGCAGGTACGCGCCCTCGTGTTGATGGCGATGGCCGGTTTCCTTGCTCTGGGCTGGACTGTGGGCTCAGCTTTGGGCTTAGGCTTCGGCTTTGGTCTCGGCTCAGCCGTTGGCCTGGTTCTCGACCGGGCAGACGTTGTCTCCTGTGGGCCAGATCATGAGGTACCTGCGGTACGGGGTAGTGAACGTCAGCGGCGCCTGCTGCGACGCGCCACCCTCGACTTCGGCATCGTGCTCGTCTTCGGGTATCTCCTGGGAATCCTGGTAGCGTCGTTCCTGGCCCCCTACCTGATCAGTCCCTTCCTGATCGACCAGATCTTCCTGACCACCAACGCCGAGGCTGTGTCAACACTGACGTGGCACGGAGAGTTTGCTGGTCTCGTCACGGTGGTGATAGCGGCCATCTTGCTCGCCCTCTGTCAGGCATGGCAAGCAGCAGGAAGCAGTTCAAACCGGTATCAGGGGTTGGGCGCCCCCCTGTCCCCCAGATCCTCGACGTAGCGGACGCTGCCCTTGCTCACGAACTCGGGTGAACCTGCGCTTAGGCGGCTTTCGTCAACCATGGTGGAAGCGACCTTTGTTAGGCCTCGTCCTCAACTAGCACTCGAATCTTGGCTACTATCTCAGACATGGTGTCGCGCGGCAGATGGTCGATATACTCGGCCTCTCTGGCCTGCCAATCAAGGCTCTTGAGCTGATCTGCGAGAACCACACCCCGCACGCTGATCTCGTCCGGGATCGGAACCTCGAAAGGATACCCCTTGGCCTACGTGGTGACCGGACACATAAGAGCTGGGCCTACCCGACCGTTGTAGGCAGCTGGAGACACAACGACCGCTGGGCGCCGTCCACTCTGCTCGTGGCCCGCTTGCGGCTGAAATGTGAACCAAACCACATCACCGCGCTTTGGAACATAGCCCATCTCACCACACCTCGCGTCCAGCTGGCTCACCTGTAGCAACCTCGCCATGGATGTTCTCGTCGGTTACTTGTGCCAGGAGCGCCGAGAGAGATGGATTTGCACGTCTGGGCTCTATGATAAGTCGGTCCCCATCAAGTGACAGATCAACTTCACTGTCTTGCTGTACCATTAGCTGTTCAGCAAATCCGCGAGGAATACGAATGGCCAGGCTGTTTCCCCACTTCTGTACCTTCGTGATCACCGCCCACCCCTCCCACTCTGGTATCTACTATCTACAATGAAGATACCCCCCAAACCTTGCTGAATGGCAAGCGGCAATCGGGAACAATAAGCGAACGCCTAGCGGATTCGCGTGTCAGCGGCAGCTGACCTTGGCAGCGACTAGCTTCTTTACTCTGCGCTGGCTGGATCTTGCCTCCCCCAGGGCAGGTCATGAGGTACCTGCGATACGGGAAGGTAGTCGCCGGTGGCTGCTGCTACGGGACTCTGCCGTCGACTCCGGTCTCGTGCTTGTCGCTGGCACTGCTTTCACTCTACCCGGCATGGAAAGCGGCAGAGGGGGGGGTCACCGCCCCAGCATGTCGGTCAGGTAATCCCGGACAATACTGCGGCCGTACTCCGGGTTTGGCGCCCACCTGCCCCCCAGATCCTCAACGTAGCGAGCGCTGCCCTTGCTCACCAAATCGTAGCGGGGATCAACTACGGGGTCACCAGGAGGCAGAGGCAACCCGGCATAGGCTGCCAGGTGCTGCAGGTGGGCACGAACTCCGGTCCTGTCATCGGGGAAGCGTGCATGGTCATCAGGGTCATCGCCATTGGCATCCCTGGTCTTGAGGCCGCACCAGTTGTGAAAGTCGGGTGTGACCGCACCCGTAAATGCCCCAAACCCCGTCTCTTTGGCACTTTGCGCATAGGCTACTTCCGGCCTGATGCCGTATTGAGGGGCGAGTTGCCAGTAGTGGACGGCGACATCGACGAAGATCTGGCGGGCTCCGCGGCGGCGAGCCCAGGCCTGCGCTTCGGCCAGAGTAATGACGGCAGCGCCGGCAATCGGTTCTTTGCCGGAAGTATCGGTGGTAGCGGTGAAGTTGATGTCGTCGGCAGGACCCGATACGATCCGGCTGGATGGCTGGAAAACGTAGCCCTGCAAGGCCGGAGTTATGGTGACACGTCCTTGGAGTTGGGCCATGGTCCAGGTGCCGTCCTCTCCGGTCTTGGTGGTCCCAAAACCAGAGAAATAGATGGTCACATTGGCGAGCCCCCGGCCCGTGGACAACTCAGTGACCCGGCCCGAAACGTTGTACGGTTGACTGGGGACGGGTATACCGCCCGAACACCCGGCCACCAACAACACTACGGCCATCAATAGCGGCCAGAGCCGACCATGGAATCGTACCGGACCGGCGGCAACCTTCTGCCCCGTAACCCCAGCGCCCTCGCAATCAACCTTCACCGTCTATCCTCCTCGGTAGGCAGTCAACTACTGTGAACTGCCACAAGTTCAGATTGCGACGGTAATCATTCCATGCCGGACCAACTCTACCCTGCCGGGGGAAAGGCGTGAGAATCAGTGTCTGCGTGAACGGAGTTCGGCGAACAGCTCCGCCGGAGTGACGCCGGTGGCGGCAAGTAGCACCAGCAGGTGGTACAGAAGGTCGGACGCCTCATATATGAACGCGTCGCGGTTATGCCGAACAGCCTCGATGACGGTCTCGACTGCCTCTTCCCCGACTTTCTGGGCGGCCCGCGCCGGCCCTTCCGCGAGGAGTGAAGCTGTATACGAGCCCGGACGGGGATTGCGTCGCCGGTCCTGGATTACCTCCCAGAGTTCCTGCAGGACGGTGAACCCGGCCCAAGGGTCGGTCCCGCTACCGCTGCCGGAGGCAGGCGCGTCGCCTGGCATTTCACCCGGAGTCGTGAGCGGGTTGTGGAAACAGGAAAAATCACCCTCGTGGCAGGCACCTGTACCTTTCTGATTCACCTGCACCAACAGCGCGTCACCATCACAGTCCGCGGTGACGGAGACGACTTCCTGGATGTTGCCGCTCGTCTCTCCCTTGGGCCAGAGTTCCTGCCGTGACCGGCTCCAGAACCAGGTGCGACGGTCCGTGAGGGTGCGCCGGAGGGCTTCTTCGTTCATGTAGGCCAGCATCAAAACCTGGCCGCTCCGCGCATCCTGGACGACGGCCGGAATCAGGCCGTTCTGAAAACGCAGGGGTTTGTCGTTTACTGTCTCCATTAACCCAACTCGCTCCTTGCAGGCTACGAAAGTCGTACTCTCGCCAGAAGCCAAGGCCGATAGCTGACCGGAGCGGCCACTGCGATTTAGCCGCTGCGGATCACTGCGGATTCCGACCGCTGCGGATTCAGACCGCTGCGGATGACGTCCACTGAAGATTCTAGAGCCGGACCGGTATGCCGGCAGCCTTGAGATACTCTTTGGCCTCGCGAACGGTATAGCGGCGGTAGTGGAAGATGGAAGCGGCGAGCACGGCATCAGCCTTGCCATCCTGCAGGGCATCCCGCAGGTCCGCCAGACTCCCGGCGCCCCCGGAGGCAATGACCGGGATCGCTACGGCTGCGGCTATTGCCCGGGTGAGCTCCAGATCGTAGCCGCCCTGGACTCCATCCGTATCCATGCTCGTGAGCAGGATCTCACCCGCTCCCCTCCGTTCGGCTTCCTTTGCCCACTCGACGGCATCGATGCCGGTAGGCGTCCTGCCACCATGAATTACCACTTCGAAGGTGGAGGCCGGCGCTGTCGTAGCCCCCGGTGTGCCAGGGACACCCTGAGTAGCAGCAACCCCCGCTGCGCCCGAGCGCCGCCGGGCGTCGATGGCCACGACGATACACTGGCTGCCGAAACGCTCCGCACCTTCGGTGATCAACTCCGGTCGCTGAACTGCCGCCGTGTTGATCGAAACTTTGTCCGCCCCCGCCAGCAGGATCTCCCGGATCTCTTCCACCGAAGAAATCCCGCCCCCGACGGTAAAGGGGATGAAGACCTGTTCGGCTACGCGCCGGGCGAGGTCGACGATGGTGCGACGGCGTTCGGCGGACGCGGTAATATCCAGGAAAACCAGTTCGTCCGCTCCCTCGCGGTCATAGTAGGCGCCCAGCTCGACGGGGTCACCCGCATCTCGCAGGGAGACGAAGTTAGTCCCTTTGACCACCCGCCCGTCCTTCACGTCCAGGCAGGGAATTATCCGTTTGGCAAGCATGGTTGATGACTCCTCGGTAGTGGGGACTCGTGCGACGCGCTCAGGTCAGGTTCAGGCCCGGAACTCCGGCTGCGGCGCAGGCTCAGCTCCAGCCACTGGTTCTTCAGCCTCGGCCGCTCCAGCCACTGGCTCTCCACCCGCTCGCGCAGGTTCGGGGCGCAGGATCAGGCCGCGGCGGGCGGCCGCCAGGGCCTCGCCCACGGCCAGGCGGCGGTCGTAGAGAGCACGGCCAGCGATCACGCCCGTGACCGGCAACCCCAGGGCGGCCGCGGCCCGGACATCCTCCGCACTGCGCACACCGCCCGAGACCACGAACTCGAGCTCCGGCGAGGGCCGACCGACCACAGCGGTGACGGGCCGGGCATCGGCTGCGTCTTGGGCTACGGCTTCGACAATGCCCCTAATCAGGCCAAAGTTTGGCCCACTCAACATCCCGTCCTGGCTGATGTCGGTGATGATGAACCGCCGCACCCCCAGGGCGGCCGCCCGCCGCACTGCCTCCACCGCTGCTACGCTGCTTTCCTCCTGCCACCCGCTGACCGCCACCCGCCCGTCGCGCACGTCCACGCCCGCGGTCACCAGCCCCGGATGACGGCGACAGGCCTCGGCCACCAGCTCCTCATTGCTCAAAAGCGCACTTCCAACGATGACGTCCTTCACCCCGGCGGCAAAGGCGGCCTCGATCTGCTCCAGCGTCCGTAGCCCGCCCCCCAGCTCGACCCTGACTTCCGGCACGGCCCGGCGGATGGCGGCGACCAGCTCAAGCTGGCGCGGTTCACCGGCAAAGGCGCCGTCCAGGTCGACCACATGCAGCCGCCGCGCCCCCTGCCGTGCCAACTCCTTTGCCACTTCCACCGGATCGTCCGAGTACCGGGTCTCCCGGCCGGGATCACCCTGGACCAGGCGCACGCACCGCCCGTTCCGCAGGTCGATGGCGGGAAGGAAAAAGTCTGACGCGCCAGCAGCCCGCACCACGGCCGCAGCGAAGTTCCGCAGCATCTGCAGCCCCACCTGACTGCTCTTTTCCGGGTGAAACTGGAGAGCAAACAGGTTCTCCCGCCAGACTGCCGCCGTAAACTCGATCCCGTAGTCGGATGTGGCTGCGATTACCTCGGGATCCTGCGGGTCGACATAATACGAATGAACGAAGTACGTGTACGCCCCCTGCTGAACTCCCCGCCAGAGCGGATTGTCGGGCTTACGTGGCTCCAGCTGTGATTGTAGTTGTGGGTGCAGGTTTGGCTGCGGATGCAACTGCAGGTGTGACCGCAGACTCAGCTGGTTCCAACCGATCTGCGGCACTTTGAGCCCGGCCGGAAAACGCCGCACCCGCCCGGGCAGGATGCCCAGCCCCCGGGGCAAGGTATCTTCGGCAAAACGCTCCTCGCTCTCGTCAAAGAGAAGCTGCAGGCCCAGGCAGATGCCGAGGAAGGGGCGGCCGTCGGCAATAGCCTCCCGCACCACCCGGTCCAACCCGCTCCGCTCCAGGTTGGCCATGGCTGCACCAAAGGCTCCGACTCCCGGCAATACCACTCCCGTCGCCCGGCTGGCCTCGACCGGATCGCCCGTGACCACGACCTTAAGCTCGGCGAATTCGCGGGCGGCCAGCTCCAGCGCCTTGCTCACACTGCGCAGGTTACCCATACCATAGTCCAAGACGGCCAGCAAAACTTCCGCCGCTTCAGCCACTTCCGCCATTTGCCCCATTTGCCCCACTTGTCCCACTTCCGTCACTCCGTCAACCCATCCGGTTGACTATGTTGAGTATCTCCCCGGGTTTCTCACTGAGACTCTGCATTTGACTCGCTCCGTGCCTCTCCCCTTGCCTCTCCTCTTGCCTCTCCGCTTGCCTCTCCCCATGATTCTTCGCCCAACCGCCCTTTGGTCGACGGCACCTCGCCTCCCAGCCGTGGATCAATTCGTACCGCCGCCGCCAAAGCCCGGGCCATCGCCTTGAAAGCGGCCTCGATCACGTGGTGGTCATTGCTGCCGGCAAGCTTGCGCAGATGCAGGTTGAAACCACCCGTCCAGGTGAAAGCACGGAAAAACTCCACGACCAGTTGCGTGTCCAAAGCCCCCACCTGAGGAGTACTCAAGGGAAGCTCGACCCCGCAAAACGGCCGACCGCTCAAGTCCACCGCTGCCAATACCAGGGCCTCGTCCATGGGGACGGCCGCCCAACCAAACCTCGTTATCCCCGCCCGGGTCGCCAGTGCCTGGTCCAGAGCTTTCCCAAGGCAGATACCAACGTCCTCCACCGTATGGTGGCCGTCCACATACAAATCGCCCTGGGCTGTCACCTCGAGGTCGAAGAAACCATGGCGGGCGAAGGCCGACAGCATGTGGTCGAAGAAACCGATACCGCTCTGAACCCGGCTGCTGCCCCGGCCATCCAGGTCCAGTTCGACTCTAATCCTGGTCTCAGACGTTTCGCGAGCGACCGTCGCCTTGCGAACCGGTTTGCGGACCGGTTCTCCTCCGACCAGTTCTTTCCCACCCAGTTCACCATCACTCATAGACGGTGGTTCCCCCCGTATGCAGTTCACCCGTATCGATCCTATCCGAAGTGAGCGCATCCGTACCGAGACCGCGGGCAGCTCCATCCCCATCTTCCAGCCGGAAAGCGACTGAACGGGCATGCGCCTCCAGCCCCTCCAGCCTTGCCAGCCGCACCGCCGCTCCGCCGATTTCGAACAAACCTTCTCCGCTCACCTGCAGCACCGAGCTCCGCCGCAGGAAGTCCTCGACCCCCAGCATCGATGCGTACCGAGCTGCACCGCCCGTCGGCAGTACGTGGTTGGGGCCGGCCAGGTAGTCGCCGAGCGGTTCACAAGAGTGGCGTCCAAGGAAAACAGCGCCCGCATGACGCACCTGGCTGAGGAAAGCCCAGGGCTCCGCCAGCTGCAACTCGAGATGCTCGGGTGCAACTGCATTGACCACCCGCGCAGCCTCTTCTAGATTCCTCACCACGAAGATGAACCCATGCCGTATCAGCGCCTGCCGGGCCACCGAACCCCGAGGGAGGCTCTCCGCGTGCAGGTGGAGTTCAAGCCGTACCCGCTCGGCCAGTTCCTCGTCCGTGCTGATGAAAACGCAGGCGGCATCAGGGTCGTGCTCAGCCTGGGAGAGCAGGTCAGCAGCCAAAAGCCGCGGCTCAGCCCCCGCCGGTGAACCGTCTGCCACCACCGCCACTTCGCTCGGCCCCGCAATCATGTCGATGCCCACCACGCCAAAGACCAAGCGTTTGGCCAGGGTGACGAAGAGGTTGCCCGGACCGACGATCTTGTCGACCGCCGGGACCGATTCCGTCCCGTACGCCAAAGCAGCAACGGCCTGAGCTCCCCCTACCCGCAGTACCCGGGTTGCTCCCGCCAACCGGGCGGCCGCCAGCACCGCCGGGTGTACGGCTCCGCCCGGTCCCGGCGGCGTGGCC
>JBLNBY010000261.1:0-2618 GCA_050260295.1 Bacteroidota bacterium | reverse complement strand
CCCGAGTTGAGGGCCGAACAACCGGCGATAGACCCCGGGCTGGGAGATCAACTCCTCGTGTCGTCCCTGCTGGACTCTACGCCCCCCGTCGAGGACAACGATCCAGTCGGCGTCCTTGATGGCGGAGACTCGCTGGGAGACGATGAGAGTTGTACGCCCTTGCATGAGCTCCTGCAGTGCGGCCTGGATCCCGGCCTCCGTCTCCGCATCTACACTGCTGGTCGGATCGTCCAGGACGAGGATGGCAGGGTTCATCAAAATGGCCCGGGCGATGGCAACCCGCTGGCGTTCGCCCCCGGATAGGCCCACGCCCCGTTCACCTACGACCGTGTCGTATCCATCCGGCATGAGTTGGATGAAATCGTCGGCTTGTGCCTTGCGGGCGGCTGCCTTGATCTCGTCAAAGGCCGCGTCGATCCGGCCGAACGCGATGTTCTCGCGAATGGAAGCGGAAAAGAGAAAAGTTTCCTGCTGCACGACGCCCACCTGTCGGCGGTAGTGGGTCAGGTCGAGTTGGCGCAAGTCCACTCCGTCAACGGTAATCCTGCCGGATTGCGGATCATAGAGGCGCAGGAGCAGGTGTACCACCGTCGTCTTGCCACAGCCGGTCGGCCCAACGATGGCCACCCTTTCGCCCGGTCTTATGGTGAGGGTGAAGTCCTCCAGAGCCGGCAAGGGCTGCGCATGCTCGGAATCCAGGGACGTCAAACCTGAGTCATAAGAGAAACTCACGGCTTCAAACCTGATCTCGCCCTTGACATCGAGCCGCACCGGGTTGGCCGGCTCTTTGATATCAACCGGCGCGTGTAGAATCTCCAACACCCGGTCGGCAGCGGTGCTGGCCTGTTCAAACAAGTTGATGAGCCACCCGAGAGATCTGATCGGCCAGATGAGGCTCCAAAGGTAACCATTGAAGGCGACGAGATCGCCGACGGACATGCGTCCGAGAGCCACCTGCCGGCCGCCGAACCCTACGAGCAGGACCCAACTGAGCGCGGTCAGAAACTCGATGAGCGGGAAGGAGTGCGCCCAAATGTGAGCGGCTTTGACCTGGGTGTCGGCGAAATTCTGGCTCTCTCCGGCGAACTTGTCGACTTCGAAATCCTCTCGTGCAAAAGCTTTTACCACTCTGACCCCGGCGATACTCTCCTGGATCACCGTACTCAAGACGCCAGCCTGTCTCTCGATGGCCCGCCAGGCGGGACGAATGGCGTGATCGAACCGGAGCACCGTGTAGGCCAGAAGCGGCGAAATGCTGAGCGAGACGACGGTCAACTGCCAATTGATACGCAGCAGAATGACCGCCACCAGTATAAAGGTCAGCGTGGCGTTCAAAAGATCCACCACTCCGCTGGTGACGAACTGCCGCAGCCTTTCCACGTCGCCCGTAACGCGGCTCATGATTTCGCCCGTGTAGGTGCGGGAGTAATAGGAGGGGCTGAGTAGCTGCAGGTGCGCGTAGAGGCCGTGCCGCAGATCGAATACGACTCGCTGACCCACCCATTCCTGGAAATAGCCGCGGAAATACAGGGCCACTCCTCGCCCGAGACTGGCCAGCACCATCACTGCGATCAGCGGCAAAAGCAGCCTCTGCTCACCTCCGAGGATGGCACGGTCGACAATCAGACGCTGGATTTCCGGGCCCACCAGTCCCAGACCGGTACTGGCCAAGAGGAGAAGCAGGGCAAGATACAGCCTGGTTTGATACGGAGCGACGAACCGAAAAACCCGCCGCAAGGAGTACATCGGTACGCCCCTCACCTCCAAGGCAGGATCGATTATACACCTCAAACCTGGTTAGGTGCCAGCCAAGCCTGCTTCAACCGATGATAACAGAGTCTTCCGGATAGTGCACTGAAACCTGCCGTTCCCGCCAGGCCAGGGCGGTGGCAAAGGTGAGTGGTCCGACCCTACCCAGGAACATGGTCACAATGATCAGCAACCGCCCGACGTTGCTCAACTCCGTGGTGATCCCCGTAGAAAGACCAACGGTACCGAAGGCAGAAGTGGTCTCAAAAAGCAGCTGAATGAACTGAAAACGGGCGCCTTCGGTGATGGTGAGCAGAATCGTAATCATGACTATCAGCCCCAGGCCCATGAAGGCGACGGCTAACGCCCGGTCCAGGACGCCACGGGCCAGACGTCGTTCGTGAATGGTGACGTCGTTGTATCCCCGGGTAGTGGACAAGACCCCGAACACGACCGCCGCAAAGGTGCTGGTCTTGATGCCACCGCCGGTAGACGCGGGAGACGCGCCGATGTACATTAGAATGATCAGGAAGAAGAGTGTACCCTGACCCAGGGCCGCGATGGGGAGTGAGTTGAAGCCGGCGGTACGGGGTGTTGCTGCCTGGAAAAACGCATTCAATAGTTTGTACGGAAAGCTCAGCGGGCCCAGAGTCTCCGGATTACGCCCTTCCAAGAGCAGCACGACCAGCATGCCAACGAGCAACAGAATCGCAGTGGTTCCCAACACTACCTGGGTATGGAGAAAGAGCCGGCTCTCATTGCGCTCCTCTCCCCCCTCCCGCTGCAACCCGCGGGAGAAGTGGCGCTGCAGGTCGAGGATGACCGGGAAACCGATCCCACCCACGATGAAGAGCGCGGCGACTGTCAGC
>JBLNBY010000260.1:0-13270 GCA_050260295.1 Bacteroidota bacterium | reverse complement strand
GGTGTTCGGCAAGGTGGTCATCACCCCATGACAGCAGTGACAGCCTCGCCGGAACTCAACTTTGGCTGGCGGGTAATGGCGGACGCGGTTCGGCTTTATCCCGGACGGGTGGCAGTCATTCAGGGGGAAAACTCCCTGACCTACGCCGAGCTGGACGAACGGATACGTCGGGCTGGGAGCCTCCTGCGCCAGTTGGGGGTGACAGTGGGCAACCGCGTTGCCTTGATGTTCCCCAATGACCATCGCTTCCTGGAATTGATGTTCGGTGCCATGCGCATCGGTAGTGTCGCAGTACCCTTGAATATCCGGATGGGGCAGGAGGCCCTGGCTTACGTGCTGCGGGATTGTGAGGCACGGGTACTGGCGGTTCACGCCGAGATGGCCGATCGCGCCAGAGATTTGCTGGAGCGGACCGGACAGGATGTTGAGCTTTCCGTGGTGGTGGCTGGGGGTGATGGTCCAAAGTCCTATGATGAACTGCTTGCTGCTGCCGATCCCGCGCTCGATGTGGTGCCGGTAACTCCAGATACAGTCTGCCTGCAGCCCTATACTTCTGGCTCCACCGGGCGACCGAAGGGTTGCCTGCTGACCCACGGCGGGCAGTACTGGAATGCCGATACCACCCGGAAGATCTTCATGCTCAGCCCGGAGGACCGGGCCCTGGTGGCGGTACCCCTCTATCACAAGAACGCCATGATTTGCGCCGTGAAACCGTGCCTCCTGGCCGGAGCCTCCCTCGTGATACTGCCACATTTCGATCCGAAGGCAGTCCTGGCGAGCGTAGAGCGCTACCGCTGCACGTACACGACCGGAGTGCCGGCCATGTACCGGCTGCTTCTCGCCGAAGGTGAACTGCTGTCTCAGACCGACCTCTCTTCCCTGCAGTTTGTGGTCTGCGGTTCGGCGCCGGTCTCCCCGGAGCTCATGGAGCAACTCTCCAGCCGGCTTGGAGTGATCGTGCTGGAGGCCTACGGCCTTACCGAGGGCGGCCCCCAGGTGCTGCTCAACTCGCGGTTTGGTCTGCGCAAGGTGGGCAGTGCCGGCCTCCCCCTGCCAGGGTGCGAGGTGCGGATCGTGGATCTGGAAACCGGCGAGACCGAGCTGCCGCCCCGGGCCGTGGGGGAGCTCTGGGTGCGCAATCCGGGTATCGCCGCAGGTTACCACGGCCTACCGGAAATAACAAGGGCGAGAATCACCGCAGACGGCTGGCTGAAAACCGGCGACCTTGCCTGGCGGGACGAAGACGGGTACTTCTTCATCGCGGGGCGGAAGGACGACATGATCATCGTAAGCGGTGAGAATGTCTACCCCAAAGAGGTGGAGGATCTCCTGGCCAGGTGTCCCGGTGTCAGAGATGTCTGTGTGGTTCCGGTGGCCCATCCGATCAAAGGTCAAGTTCCTGTCGCGTTCATCGTCCCGGAACCGGGCGCTACCCTGTCTGAGCAGGTAGTAAAGGACTTCTTCCTGGCCCGTGGGCCTGCGTACGCCTATCCGCGGCGGGTCTGGTTTCTCGAGGCATTACCGCTGTCGGGCACCGGCAAAGTGGACAGGGGAGAATTGGCGCGGCGGGCCCAGGAACTTTTCGACCAAGGAGGTGATCCGGGTTGTCCGAAGTGAGCGTTGAGCGGGTGCGGCAATTGCTGACACGTTCGCGCTACCACCAGTGGCTCGGTCTGGAACTGGTCGGGGTTGAGCCCGGCCGGGTGGTGCTGCGCCTGCCCTACCGGCCCCAGTTTCTGGCTGATGAAAACGACTCCTACGTCCACGGGGGGGTTATTGCCACGGTGGTAGATGTAGCCGGCGGTTTTGCCCTCATTACCGAACTAGGACGGGGGCTGCCTACCGTTGATTTGCGGGTGGATTACCTGCGGCCGGCACCGCCGGGTGCAGACCTGACTGCCGAAGGGCACACAGTCCGGCTTGGCCGGAATCTGGGTGTCGCGGACGTCACCGTGTCGGCGGCCGGGGCCAATGGGGGCAAGCCGGTGGCAGTAGGCCGGGCCGTGTACTATACGGCGCAGAGATGACTAGCTTGTTTTTGCTTCTTGTTCTTGCTTCTTGCTTTTATATATCTGGTTACGTTTGGGGGGCCTACTTATGAAAGTGTTTCATCGGAAGCGGACCGCATGTCTGTTGGCGGTGGCGGCCTTGGCGCTTGCCGGTCTGGCTGGCTGTGCCGATAAGTCTGTCCCGCCTGGGGACACGGCGAGTTCCAGGTCGAACTCCCCCATCCTCATTGGGCTTGCCGGCCCCATGACCGGCGACGGGGCCGAGTACGGGAAGGCCTTCGAGGATGGCGTCAAACTGGCCGTGGACCAGTTCAACGCCCGGGGTGGGTACCAGGGTCGCAAGGTCGAGGTGGTTCTGGGCGACGACAAGAATGAGCCCGGCGAGGCAGCTAAGGTGGCCACCAAATTTGCTTCCGATTCCGATATCGTAGCGGTGATTGGGCACTGGTCCTCTACCGCCACCCTGGCGGGGGTGCCTATTTATGAACGGGGACAGGTACCAATGATAACCCCAACCGCGTCCCATCCTGATATCACCAAGCCAGACACCAAGTGGATCTTCCGTAGCTCCACCACCCAAGACCTGGAAGGCAAGAACTTGGCTGAGTTGGCAGTGAAGAAGCTCGGCAAGAAGAGAATCGCGGTCGTTTACATAAACACCGACTGGGGAAAGGCCAACTCCAGCTTCTTCAAGCAGTACGCCGAGGAATCAGGGGCCCGGGTGGTCGCCTATGAAGCATATCCACCCGACCAAGGTGTCGACTTTACCGCCATGTTGACCAAGATCAAGGGGCTTCAGCCCGACCTGGTCTACCTCGGCAGCCTCTATGCCGAGGGTGTTCGGATTATCAAGCAGGCCAAGGAGCTGGGCATCACAGCCGACTTCCTCGGCTCCGCCACCTTCTATGCGCAGAACCTATTGGACACCGGCGGCAAGGACGTGGAAGGGGTCTACCTGGATGCTCTCTTCATCCCCTCTAAAAAGGATGAGCGGGTGCAAAAGTTCGTGAAGGATTTTCAGGCCAGGTACGGCAAGACGCCGGGCTACTTCGACGCCCTGGCTTACGACGCTGCGACAATAGTTCTGAGAGCGCTGGAGTTGGGGGGACCGACCCGCCAAGGAATCCGTGACGCTATGGAGGAGGAGGTGAACGGCCTGCCGCTTGTCACCGGCGTCGTACAGTTTGATGCCAACCGGAGTGACATGAACAAACCCTATGTCAACCTGGTAATCCGGAATGGTCAGTTCGAGGTGCTGGAGTGACATGCTTGCAGAGCAGTTGGTTTACGGGGCAACCCTTGGGGGCGTCTACGCGCTCGCTGCCGTGGGGTTTACCTTGATCTTCGGCGTTCTTAGGCTGCTACATGTGGCTCATGGTGATGTAATGATCTTTGCCGGGTACATAGTCCTTGCCCTCATGACGGCCGTGCCCGGTATGCCAATCCCGGCTGTGCTCCTGGCGGGAATGCTAGCAGCGGCCGCCATCGGTATCGTCGTAGAGCGTATCGGCTTTTGGCCGTACCGCAAAACAAACCACATCATGCCCCTGATCGCCGGCACAGGCACCGTTTTGCTCCTGCAGAACCTTGAGATGCTGATTTGGGGGCCGCAGCAGCAAAACTTCACCCTCGGTTGGGACCCCGGCAGCCTGGTCATCGGATCTTTGCAGATTTCGGGCCTGAGGCTGGTGATCCTGGCTGTGGCCATCCTGCTGATGTTCGGCCTGGACCTGTTCCTCTTCCGAACCCGGCCTGGCCTGGTTATCCGGGCTACCGCGATTGATCCGGAAGCTGCCATCCTCATGGGGGCCAACCCACAGCGGGTGGTGCTCCTTACCTTTGCTACCGGGTCGGCCGTGGCTGGGGCGGGAGCCGTGCTGATAGGCGGCCTTTACGGTGCCTTCTACCCTAGCCTCGGCTTCGCCCTCGGTCTTAAGGCGTTTATTGCCAGTGTAGCCGGCGGGCTTGGCAACCTCTGGGGAGCTCTGGCAGGCGGTCTGCTCTTAGGCCTCCTGGAAGTGATGACGGTAGGATACATCAACGTTGCTTACCGGGACGGCGTCGCCATGGCGGTCCTTCTTTTGGTTCTCATCCTGCGCCCGGCTGGGATCCTGGGCAAGACGGTGGAGGAGAAGGTATGAACCGGGTCCACAGGCTTACCTGGTCGGTGCTGCTACTTGCAGCCGCTGCCGTCCCGTGGGTGTTCACCACACCGTACCTGCAGCACCTGGCAGTGATCACCCTAATCAGCGGCACCATCGCTGTGGGGATCGGTCTTCTGGTGGGACAGACCGGGATGGTCTCCCTCGGCCACGCGGCCTTCGTTGGAATCGGAGCGTACACATCGGCTCTTGTCACCATACGCTTGGGGTGGCCCTTCTGGGTTGCACTACCCCTGGCCGGCCTGCTCAGCGGTCTTGTCGGTTTCGTGTTTGCCCTGCCAGTGCTGAGGTTGAAGGGTCATTTCCTCAGCATGGCAACCCTCGGGTTCGTGGAACTGATCCAGGCGGTCTTCTTGAACTGGGAGTCCCTGACCAATGGTCCCAACGGTCTGCCGGGAGTACCCCCCGCCTCGCTCTTTGGTGTGATCTTTACCACGGATCGCCAGTATTACTACCTCGCTTTGGGGGTGCTAGCGCTCACACTGATCTTCGTTGAGTGGCTACGCCGGTCGCGGGTCGGTCGTGCCATGACCATGCTACGCGAAGATGAGATTGCCGCAGCCTCCCTCGGCGTAAACACTGGTTGGTACAAGACCCTCGCGTTCGCTCTGTCGGCGATAGTCGCCGGACTAGCTGGCAGTCTACTGGGGCACTATTCGGCCTACGTGAGTCCTGAACCGTTTGGGTCGATCTCCTCCTTCACCTACCTGGGTATGGTGGTGCTGGGTGGCATAGGCCATCCTCTGGGCCCCCTGGTGGGGGCAGTGGTCCTAGAGGTGCTGCCGGAGCTTCTGCGAAGCATGTCCGATTACCGAATGCTCATCTATGGTGCCCTGCTGATGTTGATGCTGCCGCTCCGGCCAGAAGGGTTGCTGAGGGGTTCCAGCAGTCTCAAGCTTCGCAAGCCGAGTTTGAGGCAGGAGGTGAAACGTGCGTGACTGCTCCGCTTCTGATCGCTGAGGATCTAAACAAAAACTTCGGCGGAATCCGGGCTGTGGCTGACCTTAACCTCAGCGTTGATCCTGGGGAAGTGCTTGGGGTCATCGGGCCCAACGGTGCCGGCAAGACTACCGTACTCAACTTGCTAAGCGGCCTGACCCGGCCGAGCCGAGGTCGCATCTTTGTAGGTGGAGTTGACCTAACTGGCCGGCCGGCCCATGCCTTTGCCCGGCATGGGGTTGCCCGCACCTTCCAGAATATCCGGCTCTTCCGGACGATGACCGTATTGGAAAACGTGCTGGGCGGGATGCATCTGCGGAGAATCAGCGGGGCAGCCGCCCGCCGTGAGGGTCTCGACCTGCTCTCGTCCTTTGGCCTGACGAATGTGGCGGAGCAGCCCGCCGGGAGCCTGGCTTATGGTCTCCAGCGCCGGCTGGAGATCGCCCGGGCCATCGCTGCCCGCCCGCGAATCCTGCTGTTGGATGAACCGGCGGCGGGGATGAACGCGGCCGAGAGCGAGGAGTTGACGGTTCTAATTCGCTGGGTGTGTCGGGAGTATGGCGTCAGTATTGTCGTCATCGAGCACCATATGGATGTGGTGATGAACCTCTGCCAGCGGATTCTTGTCCTGGACCACGGAATCCTGATCGCTGCCGGCACGCCCGATCAAGTAAAGCAGGATCCACGGGTTATTGAGGTCTACCTGGGGGGTGATGATCTTGACGCTGCTGCAGGTTGAAGACCTCTGGGTCTCATACGGGCCTATTTCGGCGTTGCAGGGAATCTCCCTCACGGTGGCTTACAACGAGGTGGTGGCCCTGGTGGGGGCTAACGGCGCTGGCAAAAGCTCACTGCTGCGGGCGATTTCGGGACTCATTCCCATCGAGTCGGGCCGGATTGTGTATGAATACCGTGATATCCAGAGCGTCCCCGCCTGCCGGTTGCCCGCCCTAGGCCTTTGCCACGTGCCCGAGGGGCGGCGCCTCTTCGGTGACCTGACTGTCGTGGAGAACCTCCGCATGGGGGCTTACTGGCGGGGACGTGTGGACCTGCGGGATGATTTCGAACGAGTCTGGCGACTCTTTCCGATGCTGCGGGAGCGCCAGCACCAACGGGCCGCAAGCCTAAGCGGAGGTGAGCAACAAATGGTGGCCATCGGGCGTGCTCTCATGGCCCGGCCCAGGTTGCTCCTGCTGGACGAACCCTCGCTCGGCTTGGCTCCGCGGGTGGTGCGGGAGCTTTTCCGGCTGATCGATTCCATCCGCAAGGAAGGGGTCACCGTGCTCCTGGTGGAGCAGAACGCTGAACAGGCGTTGCGGCTGGCCGACCGTGCTTACGTCATCGAGACCGGGCGTATTACCGCCAGCGGCCGGGGATTGGAGCTTCTGGCCCAGGGTGACCTGGTACGATCCTATTTGGGAGGACAATCCCGCTAATGAACCGGCTGAAAGGGAAAGTGGCACTGGTCACGGGCGGCGGCACCGGCATCGGCCGGGCCATTGCGGAGCTGTTCGCGTCCGAAGGGGCACAAGTCGCAGTACTGGGCCGGAGAGTCGAGTACCTGGAGGAGGTGGTGGCCGCCATCACTCGTGACGGGGGACGTGCGCTGTCCTGCCCGGCGGACGTGACGGATGAGGAGGCGGTGGCTGCTGCCGTCGAGCGGATCCTGGCCGCGTTCGGGGACCTGGCCATCGTGGTTAACAACGCTGGTACGTTACGGAGGGGGGAGGATCCCACCCGCAGCGAGCGATGGGAGTGGGAGCGTGACTTGGCCGTCAACCTGACGGGTCCCTTCCTGGTGCTCAAGCACACCCTTCCCGTCCTGGTGCAGCGGAGCAGCGGGAGCATTGTGAACATAGCTTCGCAGATTGCACTGGCCGGGGCACCGGGCTACGCCACGTACGCAGCGGCCAAGGGAGGCGTGGTGAGCCTGACCCGGGCGCTGGCGGTAGAATTCGGGCCCAAAGGTGTCAGGTGCAACTGCATTTGTCCCGGGCTGGTTGATACCCCCATGGCCTATGTAGGCCGGCCTAACTTCGACACGCTCAGAGAGGATCTGGCCAGAGCCCACCCCCTTGGGCGGATTGGACGGCCGGAGGATGTGGCGTACGCAGCGCTTTACCTGGCGTCGGACGAATCGTCCTGGGTGAGCGGCGTCGTGCTGCCCGTGGATGGAGGCTTCACGGCAAGATAGGACAGAAGTGTGCCTTGGAGGTTATCGGGATGCGCTTCGACCACTTACTCCACTGGGTGCCCGGCCGCGAGGCAGCAGTAAACGCATATCGGAGCGCGGGACTGCACGTCACCGTTGGTGGTGAGCACCCCTGGGGAACCCATAATGCTTTGGTCCACTTCGGCTTGCCCTACATCGAGATCATCGCCTACCACGACAAGAGCCGAGCCCATTCGGGACCGGCCAGCATTCTGAGCCCCGGGGAAATGCTGCTGACACGGGGTGGGGGAAGCCGGAATTTCGCCGTTGCGGTAGCGGACCTGGCTGCTGCAGCTGCTGCCTTACGCATCCGTGACGTAGTGGTGGGCGAGCCAGAACCGGGAAGCCGCCGGCAGCCGGACGGAACCACTCTGTATTGGAAGACTGCGGCCATCTTGTCCGGTCCCGTCTGGCGGCCCTTCTTGATCGAATGGGGTCAAGCGGATCCGGAACGGCTAGCCGACTTGCGGGCGCGGGGAATCGATGCCCCGCACCCGGTCTGCCCGCTGCGCATACGTGAACTGGTAATTGCAACCACGGATCCCGCCGGTGAAGCAGCATGGGGTGAACGGCTGCTTGGCCGTCCTGCTGATGGGCACGGTCACGTATGGCGGCTGCCGCTGCCGGAATGCGAACTGGTTCTTGTGGGGGCGCAGGAGGCGGGAATCGCCGCGAGTGAAGCACCGCGGATCGTACGACTGGTCCTTGAAAGCAAGACCCCGGGGATCGACATAAATACCCCGGCTACGGCCCGGAAGCTCGAGATCTTTGGTCTGGACATCGTCATACGGGGTTGGGAGAAGTAGGCAGAGACGTCAGATCGAGCTATCGAAAACGAACAGTGATTGGCCGAAGAGTTCGGGATTCCGGCCCGGCTGCTGCCCCGGCGCGCTGGTTCGGACGAGGTGGCAGGTTACCTGACCGGGCGGGCGGATTCACTCCTTCAGCCATGCGGTGTCACAGGCCTGGTATCTGATGGGAGTCATGCTGGCTGCGGGGCTTTCCTATGCCTGGCTGCGGGACGAGGTGACCCGGCTTGAGGCGGCCGCGGCCCGCACCGCCGGAAACGGCATCTCCGTCTACGAACTGCTCGATGCGCAGGCGGCCACCCCGTTATCGGGGGCGGGGCAAAGAGTCCGGTCTGGCGGCAGATCCTTGCCGACGTTCTCGGGCTTACGCTCGAGATTCCGGCGGCAGACGAAGGCCCGGCCTACGGAGCGGCGCTGTTGGCGGCGGTGGGAGCGGGGGTGTTTGGCAGTGTCCGGGAAGCCGCCGAGGCGTGTGTCCGGGTTCAGTCCGTAGTCGAGCCCGATCCCGATCATGTGCGCAGCTATGATGAAGCCTACGCCGTTTACCGGCAGCTCTACCCTGCCCTGCGGCCTGTCTTCCCGGCGATAGCCAGGCTGGCTGCTCAATGCAAGGGTCAGTGACGTAGGTAGCTGGTGACAGAGTCTCCAAAAAGCGCAACGGGAATCCGGAACTCGGGGTGCCCTGCAGCATACGGCGCAATATCGTACTGCTGGAAGAAGATGACGATATTCCCGTCCTCGACGTAGAAATCGTTCTCGTCGAAATCGAGCGCAGTATCCCGGGCATCCGGGAAAAAGTCACCTCTCCTCGCGTCAAACTGCCGGGCGATCTCCGTGGAGATGACCGCCCTGTAGTCTGTACCTGGTTGGAAAAGATCCTGCAAGGCCAGCTTCCTGCCGGTTCTGGCGTCAACCGTAAGGCCTTCGACAGGGGTGAGTCCGTGGGCGCCGCCGGTATACTGGTAGTACGAGATGAGAAGGCTGACGACCTCATCGCTCAAATACCGGACTTCATAGTCCACTACAACCTCGTAGGGACGAAACCATTCCTCTTCCTTTGCCTCCCGGGCAAGTTCCTCGATCTTGGCGGCAAAATCCAGTGCGTTCTGTCGAATACTGGAGTTCAATTGCTCCTGAGCGGTACCATCGCCGAGCCCGGTGAAGACGGGGATCCGCAGGGTGACCGATATGATATCGCTCTTCTGCGAAATGGTTGCTGTTTCTACCGCTACGTTGCGGGTTTTCGCCGTAGTGAGCCATGCAGCCGTACCTATCGCCAATATGATAGTCACTGCCAGCGATATCCACCTAGCAGCCGTGCTTGCTCTTTGGGGAACCATAGATTTAGTCATTGTGCGCCCCCCTCTTGGCCTTGCTTAGTCTATTCGCCGCAAGGGGAGCGCTTTCCCGTCTCGGGACAAGGTGGGGAAAACTGCTTGGCTAGACGGCGGTTTGACCGGACGACTCCATCAGCTCGAGTTCCGTTCGCAGGGCGATGGAGAGTTCCACCCGCTTTTTCTGCAGGGTGCAGAAGAAGGGGAGAGTGGCCGTGATGTCGCCAGCCAGCAGGTCGGCGTTGGCGTGACATCCGCCGCCACAGTAAAGCTTGGCCCAGCAGGTGCGGCACTCCGGCTTGGACTGAGCATGAGTCCGCCGGAAACGTTCGCTCAAAGCGCAGCCTGCGCTCGGACTGAAACGCTGCACCGCGTCGGGATCAAAGATCGACCCCAGCCGGTAGGCCTCCCGCCCGACGAACTGGTGGCACGGGTAGAGTTCACCCTCGGGGGTGACGGCCAGGTACTGATACCCCGCACCGCAACCGCTGATGCGCCGGGCCACGCAGGGGCCGGAGGGCGGCGCGAGCCGGAAGTGGAAGAACTCAAAGGGATCACCCTTTTGCGCCTGTTCCAGGTACAGCTCGGCAAGCTTCTCATACTCGGCGAGAAGCTGCGGCAGATCCTCCTCTTGCAGCGTCCAGGGGCGGCCGGGCAGGTCGACTACCGGTTCAAAAGAGATCTGCCGGAAGCCGTGATTGACCAGGTATTCGACGTCGGCGGCGAAGTCCGGGTTGAAGTGGGTGAAGGTGCCCCGCACCCAGTAGTTCTGGTCTACCAGTGAGTCGACTGCCTGGGAGACGTGGCGTAAAACCACCTCATGGCTGGGCTGGTCACCCACCCGCCGGCGCAGGCGGTCATGCACCTCGGGCCGGCCGTCGAGACTGAGGATGACCTGAAAGTGATGGTCATTCAGGAAGCCGGCAATCTCGTCGTTCCAGATCAGGGCGTTGGTGGTGAGAGTGAAGTTCACCATCTTGCCACGCTGGCGGGCGGCAGCTTCGGCGTAAATGGTCGCCTCGCGAACGACCTCGAAGTTGAGCGTCGGTTCACCACCGAAGAAGTCGATCTGGAGAAACCGGGAAGCGCCGGAGGCTTCCATCAGGAAATCTATGGAACAGCGGGCGACGTCCAGCGGCATCCGCCGGCCGCCCCGGGTGTGCCAGTCGGGCGCGGCGAAGCAGTACCGGCAGGCCAGGTTGCAGTCCATGGCCACCAGCAGGCAGAGAGCCTTGAGCGGCGTGCCGATGCGGACCGGCTCGGGCTCAGCTCCAGGCTCAGCCTCGGACCCAGCCTTGGGAACAGCCTTGAGCTCAGCCTCGGCCTCGGAGGGCGCGGCCGACCGGGCCAGCGCACAGACCTCTTGCCAGGCTTCGGTAGCAGTGGATAGGCCAAAGCGGGAGACCAGGGCATCAGGTGCTTGCTCTGGGTCAGCTACTTGCCCTTTGTCAACACCCCACGGGCCGACGCCGTTGGACGGGCTAAGGTCCGGCTGGCCCACTGCCAGTTTCCAGGCAGCCGCGGCGGCCTCGTCCAGCAGGTGGACCGCCCCGGTCTCACCGTTTACCAGATAGTGACGCCCGCGGAAGGTGAACTTATGCCAGGGCCACTTTGGTGCGGCGGCCACGATAGAAGCTCTCCTTGCTGCGGCGGTCTTGCTGGCCCTTGGGGCAAACCTGGCTGGCAACGGTGCAGGAAGTCTTGCAGGCGGACTGGCACGATGTGTTGCACTCGTCACAATTCCAGTCCTCGGCCTCATCCCGCAGGATGCTCCAGGCCAGGGTGCGTACGTGCTTGCCTTCGCTTTCGAGAATACAGTTCATCTGGATTCAACCTCCTTGATATCGATCGCTCGAATATCGATCGCTCGCTCGATCCCGGTCGATCGCTTCGTCCAAAGCTCCCGCTTCTCCACCTAGTCCGGATGGTCGATTGTGCCTGTGACCCTATGATCATAGAGGGCCGGCGTGTGAGGGCGCAAGGGTGTCTCGGTATTGTTGCCCGGATTCCTGGGTAATCCGGGTGTCAATTGTATGTTATCCACGGGTTATGCACGGGCGGCCATAGTGCCGTCGCACACTAGCAGGGTGTACTCGAGCGCGGGGCAGGTTGATTGCATAGGTATGCGCGGGCCGGCCGGGCTGGACGCGTCCTGCGTGCGCGTGCAGCCCCGGTGCGTGGTGTGAATGGGCTGCTGAGGTTGCGTGCGCAGAAGCCAAGCTACAGTAGGGGGGTGTTTGAGGTGGCGGTTCATCGCCCGCCGTTGCCCGGCAGTGGGAGGTAACGTACGGGAGCGCCACCCGGATTCCACTATGGAGGGCTGGGGTGGGGCAAGACGATTAACTATAATAGGAGCATGGATTACCGGTCAGTGTTTGACATAATCGGTCCGATCATGATCGGGCCTTCGTCGTCGCACACGGCAGGGGCGGTCCGCCTGGCGCGGGTGGCCCGGGACATACTGGAGGCCACACCCGGGGCGGCCGTCATTACGCTATATGGTTCATTTGCGGACACTGCCCGGGGGCATGGGACGGATCTCGCCCTGACGGCCGGGCTGCTCGGGATGGACCCGGATGATCCGCGCCTGCGGGAAGCGGAGAGGCTTGCCCGGGAGGCGGGGCTCGAGATCGAGTGGCGGCTGGCGGACCCTGTCGAGACCGAACGTCTTGGGCTGCCGCCGACCAGCGCCCGGCTACAGGTTTGGCCGACACGGGCGGACACAACGGGTGAGATAGATCGGGTGGGAGAGACGGATCGGGCGGCAGAAATGGACCGGGCGGGGGGAACGGACCGGGCGGCAGAAACGGACCGGGTGGGCGGAGCGGATAGGAGGCTGCCACCGGTCGACGTGCTGGGCGTGTCGGTCGGAGGCGGTGCGATCGACATCCGGGAAGTGAACGGTTTCCCGGTCTCCTTCACCGCGACCCAGCCGACGCTGCTGGTCTTTCACGTGGACCGGCCTGGCGTGGTGGCGAAGGTGACGGTGGAGCTGGCCCGGGCCGGCGTCAACCTGAGCCAGATGACGCTCGGACGTAAGGCCCGGGGCAGGGAAGCGCTGATGGTCATCACTACCGACGAAGAGATCACAGACGCCCTGATCGCTGGGGTCAAGGGCCTGTCCGACGTTAGCCGGGTGGCGTTGATACGGCCGGTGTGAACTGCTAGCCGGTGTGAACTGCAAAGCCGGCGTGAGCTGCAAGACCGGTGTTAACTGCAAGGTCAGGGCCGGTGTAAACCGTAAGGTCCGTAACCCGCAAGGTGTGTGAAGACGTGTGTACTGGTACTGTGTACGACGGTTAAAGCGCAGGCAAGAGGTTTAGGTCTGCAAGAGGGGGAGAGGGATTGGCGGCCGCAGCCTGGGAGTCCATGCAATCGCTGCAGGGGTTGATTGCCGAAGCTACCGCCCGGGGGGTGACCCTGGCCGACCTGGCGCTGGAGTATGAGGCGCGGGAAGCGGGCGTCGATGTCCGGGAGCTCATGGCCCGGATGGGTGAACGCCTGCAGGTGATGCGGGGCTCCGTAGCCGAGGGGGTCAGTCCGGAACTACGGTCCTATTCAGGCTTGACCGGCCCGCTTGGCAACAAGCTCCTGGCTCATCTGGAAGCGGCCCAATCCGGGGCTGCGCCTCTGCTTTCGGGCACCAGCACTTACCTGGCGGCGGCCCGGGCGACCGCGGTGATGTGCGTGAACGCCGCCATGGGCCGGGTGGTGGCCACGCCGACCGCGGGCTCGGCCGGGATCGTGCCGGCGGTGCTGCTGACCGCGGCCGAGACGCTGCCAGCGGCAGATGAGGCTGTCATCC
>JBLNBY010000259.1:0-9975 GCA_050260295.1 Bacteroidota bacterium | reverse complement strand
GAGGCCGGCGACTGTGCGCGCCTCGTCGCCACAGTCAAGCTTCAACCGCACTCGCTGCCGCCGCAGCCGGACAAAGCGGAAGTTTGGCGAATTGGTCAGTCCGCACAGGTTAAGGTTCACCGGACACGGGAACTCGTCTGCCAGGGGTGCTCTTTCCATCCTCCCATCTCCTTTCGTCCCGCATCCGCAGTCTATGGAGCAAAGAGGCTGGGTGAACTGGGAGACGAGGACGGGAACGCGCGGGACGCTGGTGGCGGCGGGTTTCGCCACGTGGTGCACGCGTGTACCAGTGCCGGCGTGGAAGCTGTCACATCTGTGTTACAGTTCGGGCGTGCGAGAGGGGGTTCTGAATGTTCGGGTTCGCCGGATCCGTGCCGGGGCTCGAGGGCCGTGGCCCTTGGGGGAGGTCGGGGTCGCGGAGTCCCTGCTTGCGGCCGTATGCTTTTTTTCCGTGGCGCCGATCGAGAGTGGCCGGGGCGTTCAGACGCCCGGAGGAACGCGATCCAAACCTTTCAGGCAGTGGCGAACCCGTGAAGATAGCGCACGAATGTGACATCAGAGACGACCGGGATGTAACACTGGTGCGCGATTTTGGCTTGAGCCGAGGGTTGGGGCACGTAATGGCGAATGATGCACGTTGTGGGTGCAAAGAAGGTTCGGGTTTGGCCTGGTGGCCTGCGCGGTTGTGGTGAACCGTGACGGTGCGGGCGGTGTGGGCGGCGGGCGGCGGACGGCGGGTGGCGGGTGGTCGGTGGCCGGTGGTGCCGGTGGTCGCGATGGCGGATAGCGGTGGCGTTGGTGTTGGCCATGGCGGATGGCGGGTTGTGGACGGCGTAGCAATGGTGGACGGCGGGCCGTGGACGGCGCGGCAGAGCGGTGGTGGCCGGCACGTGGGGATGGCGGATGGCCAGTAGCGGTTCGGCATAAGTGACAAGGGGGGGAACGTTCATGCATGGGGATCGTCTGCTGCTTTGGTTGGCTGAGCTCCTGATTCCCCTTCTGGCGGTGGTAGCTGGTGGGGCATTTAACCCTGGGCGAGTGCTCGGAGTACCGTTCAAGCCAGGTGCAGCGGGTGGGGTGGCAGTAGCTTGGGCGGCGGAAGCGCCGGGTACAGGTGATGAAGGCGCGGGGGAGGCTCAGCCCGGGATGCCCGCTGGGTGGCGGTACATCACCAAAGCCGATTACCTGGACAAGGTGAAGGGCGGGTTCGCTGGCCAGCTCGTGGGCAACATCTTCGGCATACCGTACGAAGGACAGTTCACCTACACGCCGGGGCCGGCGGACATCACCTACTACAAAGAAGTGCCCTCCATGGCCTTCTCCGACGACGACACCTTCGTGGAACTGGTCGCCCTCAAAAACCTCGAGGACAACGGCATCGATGCCACGCCCGCACAGCTGGCAGCCGAATGGATGGCGCACATCCCCCGGGGCGGCGTGGCCTGCGCCAACTTCGTGGCGCTCGAGAACTTCCACCGGGGGATCATGCCGCCAGCTTCGGGGCAGCCGGAAAACAACATCTATTACCTCTACATCGACGCCCAGATCGAGTCGGAAATCTACGGGCTGATTGCGCCGGGGATGCCGGCGACGGCCCAGGAGTATGCCGATAGGTTTGCCCGGCTGACCAACGCCTCGGACGGGGTGCTGGGGGCAGTCTATATGGCCACCCTCTACAGCCTCGCCTTCTTCGAGAGCGATCCGGAACGGCTCGTGGCTCAGGCCATGGCGGCGCTGCCACCCGAAAGCCGCTATGCCCGGGTGATCAGGGCGGCGTACGAGGGGTTCAAGGCGAAGCCCGAGTTCAAGGATTGGCGCACGGTCCGGAATGCGGTGGTACGGCAGTACTACCGGGCCAGCTGGAGTCCCAATACCGGCTGGGTGCAGGCGGACGTCAACGGGGCTATGGTTACGTTGGCGCTGCTCTACGGCGGGGGCGACTTCGAGAGGACCGTGCAGGTGGCAGTTCAGGCGGGGCTGGATAATGATTGCAATGCCGCCACCGCCGCCGGCGTGGTGGGAACGATGCTGGGGTATTCGAGGTTGCCCGAGAAATGGGTCGCTCCGGTAGGCGAAGTCTACTGGAACCGGTCGCTGATGGGCTTTCCTCAGTATATGCGGATCAGTGATATCGCCGGACGGATAGCTGCCGTCGGTGAGCAGGTGGTGGCCACCCGGGGTGGTGGTCAGCGGGTCGACGAAGACCAGCGTGAACTGCTGGTGATCAAGGCGCAGCCCGTGCTGCAGGTTGCCGGTTACGAGCCGCCAGTGCCCGAGGCCGAAGTGGTCAAGCACATGGCCAAGCCCTGGAATCCGGCCTGGGAGGTTGTGAACCCGGGCTTTGACATGGGGCCAGGGCTGAGGACGGAGTACGCCGGCCGTTCACACGTGTTCGTGACGCACCCGAAGAGCACGCAGGTGCCGGCGGAGTTGCGGCGGACCGTGACCGTGCGCGGGTCGGTGGACGGTGGGGCTGACGGCAAGCCGGTACGGACAGTGTTGCGGATCGGCGTCACCAATTATGACCAGGTGACGGACTGCGACTGGGTGCTGAAGGTATACGTGAATGATGGGGTCACCGAGACGCTGCTCGACCAGCGGGTAATCCAACGGGTCAACGGTCAACACCAGTGGTACGACCTGGAGTATGACCTGACGCCCTGGGCGGGCAAGACTGTGACCGTGCGCCTGCTCAACGTGGCCAACAACTGGTACTACGAAGCCGGGTACTGGTCGCATGCGGACGTCGTAGAGGTTGTCGAGGGCGCGGAGAACGTGGAGACCGTGGAAAGCAAGGGTACAAGGTAAGTTATGGTAGCCTGAATGCTCCGGTTCGGGCGTGGTAGCGGCAGCGGGTAGCAGGCGGCGGCAGCCGCCGACAGGTGCGGCAGGTGGCCGTACGCGGCAGAACGGGGGCTGTGGATGCGCATAGGCGTCATCAGTGATACACATGTACCGGTGCGGGCCCGGGCACTGCCCGGCGAGGTTTTCGAGATCTTCGCCGGCGTCGACCTGATCCTGCATGCCGGCGACCTGGTCACGCTCGATGTCTTAGAGGAGCTGGAAACTATCGCTCCGGTCCTGGCCGTGCATGGGAACGTCGACCGGGTGGAGGTCCTGGCTCGGCTTCCGGCTACCCGGCAGCTCGAGGTCTGGAGGAACGGCTTGGTCAAGGTCGACGGCAAGGTCTGGGTCGAGGTCGGGCTCCAGGCCGAAGGCCAGAACGTTATTCCTGTATACGATTCCCACGCCGGGGTTGTGGACGTGAGCGAGTCCAAGACCGGCAAGCCCATTGTCATTGGCCTCGTTCATGGCCACGAGGGCCTCGGCCGGACTACGCCTGAAAGGGCCGCCAGACATTTCCCCGACGCTGACGTCGTTGTCTTTGGTCACTCCCATCAGCCCATGAACGAATGGCGGGACGACCGCCTGCTCTTCAACCCGCGATCGGCGACAGACCGTCGGCGTGCCCCCCGGTGCAGCGTTGGGATTCTCGAAGTAGGCGAGACGGTCCGGGGGGAGATCATCTGGCTGGAGGACACTAAGAACTTGTGAAGAACGCCAAACGAAGAGTGCCGGGCTCAGTGGCCGGCACTAAACGTGCGTTTAAGTACAACGGACCCGGGGGTATCCCCCGGGTCCCTCACATTGCATCCGCTGTGGCTTCAGTCCGGTCGTTGCGCCTCGCTGTGCCCCATTTAGATGTACCATCCAGACGAAGCTTGCGACGCCTTCTTCGGTTACCGCAGCAGCTGGAGAATGGCTTGCGGCTGGGTGTTGGCCTGTGCCAGCATGGCGACTCCGGCCTGCTGCAGGATCTGCTGCTTGGTGAAATTGGCCATCTCAGCCGCCATGTCCACGTCCCGGATCCGACTGTTAGCCGCCTGGAGGTTCTCCGAGGTCACCTGAAGGTTGGCGATGGAATACTCTAGCCTGTTTTGGATAGCACCAAGTTCGGCGCGGCTGTCTGACACCTTCTTGATTGCGTCGTTGATCGTGGTAATCGCGGAGGCTGCCGCAGTCTTGTTGGTAACATCGATCCCTTTAGAGGCTACGAGGGTCAAACCTACGGTAGCGTTGGCGACGGTTGGCGCAGGGGAGGCGAATGTGACCGTGAATGTCACGCCGGTTGTGGTATCTCCAAGAAGTACTCCCGTCGCACCTGCTGTGAAAGCGGCGGACGAAACATCACTCCAGCTAGTGCCGTCAAACTTTTGAAGTGTTACCGTAGCTGCACCGCCTGCCGACGCGTAAGTGATACGGTATTCGGTTGAAGCGTCGATCCCTGTGCCCACGCCGGTAATTTCGCTTAGTACCAAATCATTGACAGCGGATGCTCCAGTGACGGCGCCTGCGCCTACCTTCAGCGTGGCGGCGTCCATAGCGGCGATATTGAAGTTCAGTGCTTCTGTCTCATTTGCGCCGACTTGGATCCGTAGTTGCTCGCTGCCGGAGATGGAGTTAGCGAACTGCCCGCTTATAACCTTCTTGTTGTTGTATTGCGTGGTATTGGCCACATAGGTGATCTGTTGGGATAGTTGGTCCATTTCTTTCTGGATCTGTCCACGATCGTCGTCGGTCAGTCCGTCACTGGCCGCCTGGGTAGCCAGCTCGCGCATGCGCTGGAGCATGTCCTGGATCTGGCCCATGGCGCTTTCAGCCGTCTGCACCATGGAAATACCGTCCTGGGCGTTACGGACCGCCTGGTTCAGGCCTCGCATCTGCGCCTTCATGCTTTCGCTGATGGCCAGGCCGGCCGCGTCGTCGGCAGCACGGTTGATTCTCAAGCCGGACGAGAGCCGCTCAAGGCTTTTAGAGAGATTCGACTCGTTAAGGGACAGGTTGCGCCACGCCTGCAAGGCCGCAATGTTTGTGTTCACAACCAACGCCATAGGAATTCCTCCTTGTTTGCAGCCATTCCATCCCTGGTCTGTCTCGGCTGCTTTGCTCACTCTTGTTATCGGCGGATAGTGGGACGACTTTAGGGGAACGCGCTTCTCCCCCCTTCGGTGTCTTGCCGCGTTTGCCGATAGGGAGGATAGAGGCAGGTTATGAGCCATTTGGGCGGGGGGGCAAGCGGGATGGAGACGGTTCAGGAGGAGACAATGAGCCTGGCGACGGAATTCAACAGCAACGCTGGAGGTACCCACACGGACAAGCAGTTTCTGCCCGATGTAGGGGAGCGAGGCGCGGGCGTGGGATGGGAGCGGGCGAGGCGAGCGAGGTGGCTGCTGTGACGACTGCTGCGGGTAGCGACGCGCAAGCGCCGGTGAGCCAGAGCCCGGTGGTTGCGAAAGTGATACAGAGTCCTCGTATATCTGCCTGCCTCATTGCCAAAAACGAAGAAGCCTTCCTTTGTGCGTGTCTGGAGAGTCTGGCAGGAGAAGTCGACGAGATTGTGGTGGTGGACACTGGTTCGACCGACCGGACGGTTGAGATTGCCACGGCGGCGGGGGCGAAGGTAGTTCACGAGGAATGGAAGAATGATTTTTCGGTGGCGCGCAACCGGGCGCTGGATGAGGCGACCGGTGACTGGGTGCTGGTGGTCGACGCCGACGAGCGGCTTGCGAGCGGCCAGGCCGGACGGTTGCGGGAGCTCGTGTCACGGGCGGAAGCCGAGGGATATGACGGATACTTGGTTCAGATTGTGAACTTCCCCGATAACGAAGAAGCACGGACCATTACGCACCGGGTCGGGCTCTTTCGCCGGCGGCCGGAGTACCGGTGGGAGGGGAAGATCCACGAACAGATCGGGCCGGCGATCACGCGCCACGGTGGCCGGATCGTTGCCAGTGACCTAAAGTTCGACCACTACGGTTATGACCCCCGGGTGCGGAAGGCGAAGGGGAAGGAAGCCCGCAACACCCGCATGATCCTGCAGGAGTTGCGGAAAAACCCCGGCAATCCCTTCATGCATTACAACCTCGGGCAGGAGCATTACGGGGCGGGGCGGTTTGAAGAGGCCGTGGTTCACCTGCGGCGGGCCATATGGTATGCGCCGGTGGACAAAGTACCGTACGGCCCGACGACTGTATACCGATTGGTAGATTCGCTGGCACGCCTTGGTCGCTGGGAGGAAGCGCTGCGAGTCTGCGACCAGTACGAGCCGATACTGCCGGATTACACGGATCTGCGCTTCCTGGACGGCGTGGTTTCCTTTCACGCGGGGGAGTACCAGAGAGCGCTGGCGTCGCTACTGCGGGCGGTCGGGCAGGGCGAGTCGCCGGCGGACAAGTACGACCAGGTGCATGCGGGGGCGGGAAGCTATAAGGCTTGGTGGTACATCGGACAGCTTTATGAACGGGTGCGACAGGATCAAAAGGCACTCGCCGCCTACACGGGGGCGCTCCAGGCAGAGCCCCGGTATCTGCGGGCGCTGAAGTCGTGGCTCGAGGCGGCATTCCGGGTTGCCGCAGGAAACCCGGAAGTCGTGTACGACGCGCTGCTAAAAAACGTGGACGTCGGGCGGATAGGTGATAGGGGGGCGGAGGTTGTATACACCGCTTTTCTGAACTTGCGGGGCTGGGAACATGCGGCTCGAGTGCTTGATTGGGAAGTGTGGAAGCAAAAGCAGTTTGAACGGCTGCACCGCGAGGCGCTGATCCTGTTGGCCCAGGGCCGGGCCGAGGAGGCCGCGGCAAGATTGGATGAAGCTCTCGGCGGCGGGGGTGTTGGCGGTACCTGGACCGGGAGCAACTCGGCAGGGGCCAGTTCCGAAGACCCTGAAGGTTTGCGAGGCTTGCGAGCTGAATGGGGCGTGGCACTCGTTGACGGCACGTTAGCGGCGCTAGCTGCCGGACACTGGGCAACGGCGAGGGATTATCTTGCCCGACTGCGAGATGACGGAGAAAAAGGCGCGCATGCGGACGTGCTGGAATATGTGCTGGATCAGGTAAGCCAGGACGATGACCAGCCCCGGCAAGACAAAGACAAAAATAACGTTACCGACCTGAATCTGTGGCTGATCGGGGTGTTGTCCGAGGGAGATCCACTTCACGAACAGGCCGCCTGGGAGATCCTCTCCCGGACGGTGTTTCTGGGGTTAGGACGGAAAGCCGAGGCGACGATGGGATACCTGTTGCGCCTGGGAGTTGGCGAAGCAGTCATCCGGAGACGCTTGGGGGAGATTCTGTTTGCTTTGAACCAACCAGATCTTGGGGTGCAATTCCTGCTGGAGGCGGCACTGCAGGGTGAACATACAGACGAGAGCCTCGCGTTGATTGCGCTGCACGCCTCCCGCAAGGGCTTTCTGACCGAAGCGGAAAACGTGATGCGGGCGGTGGTTCAAGCCAGACCCAACGATCCGGTGGCCGTGGTCCGTCTGGCCCAGATCCTGCTCGATCAGGGGAAGGCGGAGGAGGCCTACAAGGTCGTTGACGAGGCGAGACGCCACCAAGCTGACTCAGCCATTTTGCGCTCGTGGTTAGCCACGCACGCAAAGTTGACATTCGCGGAGGCCTCTCAAACTGGAACAGGGTCGGCCGGGTCGTATGTCACTGGCAGAATGGGTTGAGGATAGGGCTAACCAAGCGACGAATCTCTGTCGCGCTGAAGGGGACGCTGCTTGTGGACAAGTCGTACTATAGTCATCCTAGGCCAGACGTGTTGGCTCTAGTCCCGACTACGGCCAGGAAGGTTTTGGATATCGGCTGTGGTACAGGGGAACTCGGCCGTCTTTTGAAACGCAGGCAGCGATGCCATGTACACGGCATTGAAGTGGTGGCAGAAGCTGCACAAGAGGCCAGCAGGCATCTTGATATGGTTATCAATGATGACGCATTGAGGGCTCTTTCGACGCTACCAGCAGACGACTACGATTGTGTGGTCCTGGCAGATGTACTTGAGCACCTTATTGATCCTGAGAAGGCTTTGCTTGAAGCGGCACGAGTGATGAAAGATGGATCGAGCATCGTGGTAAGCGTTCCTAATATTACACACTGGAGCGTCATCCAGAGGTTGCTTAATGGTGTTTGGCGGTATGAGGATGCCGGGATTTTGGATCGTACTCACGTGCGGTTCTTTACGAGGCAGGGAATCATTAGTCTTCTAGAGGATGTGGGTTTCCAAATCGAACAGATACAGTTAGTCACAACCTCGCTCCCTGATTTTCCAGAGCGCCTGGTATCGGGTTTACAAGCAGTTGGTGTCAATGTGAACCGTTTCCTTGACGAAGCACGCACTTATCAGCATCTGGTGCGGGCAACTGTTTCCAAAGCGGTTAAGACTAGTTCTGGTGAAGTTGTGCATCATAACAACACCTCTCATCCCCAGGTTGTGTACCCGGATATTTCTGAAAATGCGGGCCATCTAGCCGCTGATGTTCCAAGGTTGTCGATTGTCGTGCCGGTTAGAAACGGAGTTCAGCATACAAGGCGCTTCGTGGATGGGTTAATGCATCATTGGAATGAAGATTATGAGCTAGTTATCGTTGATAATGCATCAACGGACAATACGGAGGACTTCATAAATTCTCTTCGGCAGAAGATTAACCATCTCGTTGTGATAAGAAACTCGCGTAACCTTGGTTTCGGGGCTGCCATGAATCAAGGGGTGCGTGCAGCCCGAGGCGAGTTCTTGTTGTTGGCAAACAATGATATCATTATTCCCCGGGTGTCGTTGGAAGTATTGTTGACAGTTGCCAAGATGAGGGACGACATTGGCATTGTTGGCCCCCGAACAAATGAGTGCTCGGGCCGTCAAAGAGTTGACTGGCGAGCCTACCCTCATCGTTCTATTCTTCCGTCGCACGAGGAAGTGGAAGCGTTTGCCACATCCTGGTCCAAGTCTCACTCTGGGCTGTACTCAGTGGTTCAAAGGTTGGTCGGGTTTTGTCTCCTTGTTAAGCGACGAGTGTTCGAGGTTATCGGCGGATTTGATCTAAGGTTTGGGATAGGTAATTTCGAGGATGACGATTTTTGTAGAAGGGCCATCTTGGCAGGCTTTCAGGCTGTTATCGCTCATGAGGCATTTGTACATCATACGGGTAGCAGTACCTTCAAGGCAGAATCAATAGACTACGCGAAGCTGATGTCAGCCAATGCCAAGGTATTTGCGGAAAAATGGCAGAGCGGGGTACTGGCCAGGTTGTGGAATGACGCTGGTAGCCCTAGTACGTCGAAGGAGCACATGGATCTTCTGTATGAACCGCTATGTGGAGGGGACGAGATGTCCGCCGAGTGGTTGACGCAGGAAGCTGCGATTCTTCTTCGTCACGCGGACAGCACTTCGGGGATGAGGCTAGCGGCTGGAATTCAAGCAGGCCAAGGGGTTGAAGGTGACGCGAACCTGAGGCGGTTGCAGGCCCTTGCGTTACTCCGCCGGGCGCATGAAATAGAGCCAACACTTGACACGTTGAGAAATGTTGCCAACATTTTGCTGTTGGTCAACCGACCGGTTGAGGCAGCGCGGACTATCTTCCGTTTTACCCGCGGGTTCGGGGTGGGGGTGTTTGACCTGCCGCTAACGGAGCTACCATCCCTAGGGTTGCCAGCAGACCTATTCCATACGCTTGGGTTAGCTTACCTGGCGATGAAAGAGCCGCAATATGCCAAGGTCGCTTTTGAAACGGCAGTCAGATTAGAGCCAAATAACGATGTCTTCCTCCACGACCTTCGGTTCGCGGATGAGCTGGATAGAGGTGTTGGTCCGACCTCTGCTCCTAGCGAGCTCCAACCTTCGTAGCACTGGAAGGTCAGCCGTCGAACCTTCCGGCAGCGATTTCGCGAGCGGCCGCGCCTACCCGATGACGGGCACTTTCCTCGAAGAGTGGTAGAACGACATCCTTGGCCAGACGATTGGCAAATGCCCACGATTCGTGAGTGCCTGCGTCGGTCCACCAGCCGGGCAACAGGTCGTATGCCAGTTCTCCCCGAGCGAGGAAGGTGTTGTTAACATCGGTTATTTCGAGTTCGCCCCTGGCGGAGGGACGAAGGGAGCGAATGATGTCGAAGACCTGGGAATCGTACATGTAGATTC
>JBLNBY010000258.1:0-3448 GCA_050260295.1 Bacteroidota bacterium | reverse complement strand
CGGGGACTTCGTCCAGCAGAAGCAGCGGCCGGCGAAGTTGCTCGCGCACCAGGGCGTAGGGATCAGCCGACGCCCCGGGGGAAGCCCCCTCGCCTTCCGCTTCGGGGTGTCGCTGGGGGTTCAGGAGGCTCTTCAACCGGGTGATGACTCCGGACAGGACCCGGTGCGCCGCCTGGCCGGGCTCCTGGCCTCCGGAGGATCTGAGCGAATCGGCCGAGCCAAGCGACTCCGACTCCGCCAGGTACTTGGTTACGGCACGAGTAAGCTCGCTCGCCGTCTTGGCGGTACGATCCCACACCCACTCGCGATCGCCGGTCAGATTGGCGAGCATCGTGATGGCTTCGACCCAGTCCTGAGCCAGGTCCCGCAGTTCTTCCAGCCGGTTGTAGATCATCTCCCGGGCCGGCCCGTCGATCGTGGGTACGCGAGGATGCTTGCCCGGCACCTGGTGTGCCGCCTCCTCGACCAGGTCTGCTATCCCCTTGCGGTCGGCCATGCGGTTTAGGAGCACCTTGACCTCTTCAAGGCGGTCTCGCCGGTCGTCGGAGACGAAGCCTGCGACCACGCTGGTGACAAAGTCCTGGGCCATGAACCTCATGACCGAAGTACCGAATGGGAAGGAGGCTTTGGAGTTGCGCACTTGCGTCAACCAGCGCCTGGCCCGATCACCGGCCTCCTTGGCGCGGCCGTTCCAGACTTCGGTGTCGCCTGGCCGACGCGGCTCGAACGGCACGCCAAGGGATGAGAAGTCGCGCACGATCTCGAGAATCGCCCGGGTGCCTTCCAGAGGATGCCGAAGCGCCTCCTGAATCCAACTCGACGCTCCGGTGGAGGGAACGAAGAGGGCTGGCACCAGCGATCCGGCGACCAACAGGCCGGACGTGACTTCGGGTGCCAGGACACCCAGTTCGGTCAATTCACGCATGGGAGAGGGGTGGGCCAGGTAGAGCTCCGTCAGGCGCGCCGCACACCGGTCGGAAGGCCGCTGCACGTTCTCCGCCAGCACAAGAGCCTCAACGAGCCAAGAGGGAGGCCAAGTCAGTTTCCGCGCTGCGCCGTCAAGAGCCTCGTCTTCCTTGAACTCCTGGGCTCCGTAGCTGAGCCAGAAGGCCTCGCCGAAGCGGTAGTCTCCAAGACAGTACCAGAGGAGTGCGTTGATCTGCCGCTGCGTCGGGCGAAGAGCTGCCGGACCGGCGGACAAGTCCGCTTCATCAGGAGCAGCAGGCTCCTCGTGGTCCGGCTGAAGATCGGGTCTCGACTCCTCGTACGGTTCTGCAGTCTCGCCTTCGCTGGTCTCCGACGCAACAGGTTCCAGTACGACTTCTGGCAGCCCTTCGCCTGCGGGCTCGCTGGCCTCGGTCTTGGCCAGCGCCGGTTCCTCCGCTTCGGGGCTTACCTCCGCCTCCGGCTCCGGAGCCTCCTCCGCAGAGAGGGGAGCTTCCTCCTCGAACCTCTCCTCGGAGTCCACCTCATACGAAGGTGCCGGGACGCCCAACAGAGCCGTTATTCGCTTCGCCAGTTGTTCAATGAGCGGACGGACGGCCCGGCGTTTGTCGATGTAGGCACCGTAGACGGCCTCTTCTTCATCAGCCGAACGGAGGGATTTGCCCAGCTCAGCCCGAAGAGTGTTGACCTCTCGACAGTGTTCGTGGATCTGAAGGAGGGTGTCGCGGACGTCGGCCAAAACCGACTCAGGGAGTCCTCGGAATGCCTCGGCTTCCGTGGGAAGCTCGGCTAGTTCGCCGAAGAGGGCCGACTCACCCCGGAACCACGGCTGACCTTGCGCCAAAAGACCCGAGATCTCCTCCAGCAGCCGGCTCCGGGCCGCATCGCGCACGGTGTAGGCGGTCCACGCTTCGACCAGGTGAGCGATTTCTGGGCCGACCCGGTCAACCTCGACTTGTGCCGTTTCGAAGAGATTCCGAATGACCGTAAGAGCCTCGAGGACCTGGCTAGTTGCCCCGCTACTCCCGACTTCCGCGTTTTCGCAATTGTCCTCTCCCACAGGCTGTTCAACGGACTCTCCTTGGCTGCTGACCAGATCGAAGGCCACCGTCTTCATCCGCTCGTCGGCGTTCATGACCAGAGCCAGTGCGACCTGCCTTAGGCCGTGCTCGCGGATGAGGTCGTCCAGGTCCGCCTTGATCTGCTCCGCCGACTGGCCCGCCACCCGGTTGCGGAGATTCTCCGGACAATGCTCCAGCAGGTAGCGGGAGATGTGAACGCCGTCCTTGGTCTTTTGCCAAAGCTCCCTAAAGAGAGCCCTTCGGCGGCCCGCTGGAGCCTTGCTGACCTTCTGGGGCACACTGAGTTCTCTGAGCGCAGTCTGGAACTCCTCTTCCGGCATGGACTTGACGTACCATCGCTGAAACTTGGCAAATGAGTCGACCGTCATTTGCTGTGACCCCCTGACACCCACCGGGTGGAGATGTTGCCCACTATTGTAGCCGGCCCCACGGACAGGGAGTGTCGCCAGTGCGCAGAGTATCTTCGTCGAACAGTATGGATAGTCCTTCCAGAGAGGTAAATCCTTACCGGCCAGGCCGTTGTTCACAGCGTCGATCCCCTTTGGCTTCCCGTTGATTCCCCGTCCTGTCCATTGCACCCACGCCACACCCCACCACCGGCCACGGCAGTGCAGGACCACTGTGTTTCAGTGACGTTTCCACGACTGGGCTCACGACTAGCGGTGGACTACCTGCTTCGCCGCCTAGACTCGCTAGAGTTTCTGCTGAACTCTGAACGCTCACGAAGAAATTGAACCGGTTAATGCATAAACATATGACCCATTTTCCGCGCCCCGCGCTGCTTTTTAGCAGGGGTTTTTGCGGACCTCTGGAAAGTTGTTCCCAGTTGCAGCTGGAATCAAGAGGCGGTGGTCGACGCCCCTGGTGCCGCAGACTGTTTGGGCTATCTCGCCTCCGTCACCTCCACGTACTGCTCGGGCTTCACTCCGGTCAGTTCCAGGATCAGTCGTTGCTCCTTGTTCAAGGCGGTTAGGCTCCGCTCTGCTCGTCGGCCTTCCCGTATGTACCGGACGATTTGAAGGCTGCTCAGTATCTCGAAGATCGTCCGGGCTGTGGACCGCCACTGCTTGGTTCCGTCTGGCCCGGGCAGATACATCTTGCGGGCCGCCAGCCCACTCCTCACCGCCCGCTCGATCAGCGTGTAGAGCAGAAGCGCCACCAGCATCACGTACCCCAGCGCCTCCACCCGCTCTTTCTTCTTCAAGTACAGGGCGTTCACAAACGTCGGATCCTTGAGGAACCGGAAGCGCACTTCCACCGTGCTCTGCTCTTTGTACTCCCGTAAGATGCGCTCTGCCGGGTACTCCGTTTCGTCAAGGATGTTCGTCACCAGCACGAGACCGCTCTCTTTCGCCAGCCGTTCCTCTTTCGTCCCAGGGCGCAGTTCCCCCACCTGGATGGAAACCTGATACGAGACTTCC
>JBLNBY010000257.1:0-3190 GCA_050260295.1 Bacteroidota bacterium | reverse complement strand
CGCTGCTCGAACCCGGCGGCATCGAGGCCTTCCTGCGCCGCGAGGTGCTGCCTTACGCCCCGGACGCCTGGTACGACCCGGAGAGCGTCAAGGTCGGCTACGAGATCAGCTTCACCCGCCGCTTCTACAAGCCACAGCCGCTCCGCACGCTGGAAGAAATCCGGGCTGACATTTTGGCGGTAGAGAAGGAGACGGAAGGGCTGCTCGCAGAGATCATCGGGGGCGGCGGCCGATGATCCGGAATCTGAAACCCTATCCCACCTACAAGGACTCCGGGGTGCCGTGGTTGGGGGAGGTACCGGAGCATTGGGAGATAAGACGGCAGCGGGACTGTGTTGAGCTGCTTATCAGCAACATCGACAAGCGCTCGCAGGAAGGCGAGGTTCCGATTCGTCTCTGCAACTACACGGATGTCTACAAGAACGATAGAATAACGGCTCACCTGCGCTTCATGAATGGCACGGCGACCCATGAGGAGATAAGACGCTTCCGACTTCGGGTTGGCGACGTAGTCATAACCAAGGATTCCGAGTCCTGGACCGATATCGGGGTGCCGGCTTTGGTTGAATATGAAGCGCCCGATCTTGTGTGCGGCTACCACCTCGCAGTGCTTCGACCTCGCCAAGAAGCATTAACCGGGGGGTTCCTCCTGCGCGCGATTGAAAGTCCGGGGGTCGCCGTCCAGTACCACATTGCCGCCAATGGAGTGACTCGATACGGGCTCTCGCACTGTGCGATCAAGAACGTACACACTCCGGTTCCTCCGTTACCTGAGCAAGCTGCCATCGTCCGCCTCCTCGACCACGTGGACCGCCGCATCCGGCGCTACATCCGCGCCAAGAAGAAACTGATCGCTCTCCTGAACGAGCAGAAGCAGGCCATTGTCCATCGCGCCGTGACCCGCGGCCTCGACCCCAACGTTCGGCTCAAGCCCTCGGGTGTGGATTGGCTGGGGGATGTGCCAGAGCATTGGACTGTCTCGCGGGTTAAGAATGAGTTTGAGTGCCTGAACAGCCGGCGTGTGCCACTTAGCGGCGTTGAACGTGGTGCGATGAAGAAGAGACTCTTTGATTACTACGGTGCTTCAGGCGTAATCGACAAGGTCGATGAGTATCTCTTTGACGATGAACTGCTCCTCATCGCTGAAGATGGTGCCAATCTCGTCCTGCGGAACCTGCCCCTGGCAATCATCGCGCGCGGCAAGTTCTGGGTGAACAACCACGCCCATGTCCTCAAGCCGCGACGCGGCAATTCGGACTTCTTGGCTGGTCTGATGGAGAGCTTCAGCTACCTTCCGTGGATCTCGGGAGCAGCACAGCCTAAGCTTACGCAGGATCGCCTATTGAGCATCCCGATTGTGGTGCCTCCGCCGGACGAGCAAGACCAAATCATGCGGCGGGCGACCGCTGAAACGGCTCCGATCAGGGAAGCGATCGCCCAGGCTACGCGCCAGATCGCTCTCCTTCGCGAATACCGCACTCGCCTCATCGCCGACGTGGTCACCGGCAAGCTCGATGTCCGCGAGGTAGCGGCCCGGCTGCCGGAGGAGACCGTGGAACCCGAACCGCCGGACGAAACGGAAATGCTGGAGGAGGGTGAGGAGGCAGAGGACACGGAGTCTGAGGTCGTTGCCGAGGAGGTGGAAGCTTGAACGCCATGCCAAGCCAGCCCCGAATCTATCACATCACCTATGTGGACAATGTGCGCTCTATCATACAAGAAGGTGGGCTGTGGTCCGAGGCGAAAATGATGGAGCGGGGCGGGCCGGCGGCGACCATCGGCATGAATTCGATCAAGGAGCGGCGGCTCAAACTGCCGGTGAGATGTCATCCGGGCGATTGCGTGGGCGACTACGTGCCTTTCTATTTCTGCCCGCGTTCGGTGATGCTGTCTGTGATCTATTACTGCAATCATCCGGCACTGGAGTACCGTGGTGGGCAGGAGCCCATCGTGCACCTTGCGGCGGACTTGCGTTCGGTAGTGGACTGGGCTGAGTCGGTTGGGAGGCGCTGGGCCTTCAGCCTGTCCAACGCCGGCGCTCGCTACACCGAATTCCGCAACCGGTGGGAACAACTTTCTGAGGTCGACTGGGCAGCGGTAGCTGCAACCGACTTTCGCGATAGGGAGGTCAAGGAAGGCAAGCAAGCCGAGTTTCTGCTGCACGAGTTCTTTCCCTGGCATCTCGTGCAGCGCATCGGCGCGATGTCTGACGCGGTGCAGACTCGGGTATTGCACACCCTGGCCGGCGCAGCACACCGCCCTGCCGTGGAAGTGCGGCGGGACTGGTATTTCTGAGGGGTGAGGGGCAATGATTCGCTACACCCAAGGCGACATTCTGAAGGCAGAAGCCGAGGCCCTGGTCAATACCGTCAATTGCGTTGGGGTGATGGGGCGCGGCATTGCGCTTCGGTTCAAGCAGGCGTTTCCTGCCAACTTCAAGGCTTATGCCGCTGCCTGCCAGCGCGGTGAAGTGCAGCCCGGTCGAATGTTCGTGTTTGATACGGGCAAGCTCACGCTGCCCCGCTACATCATCAACTTCCCTACCAAGCGGCACTGGCGCGGCAAGAGTCGTATCGAGGACATCGAAACCGGGCTTGCCGCTCTCGTGGAGGAGATCCGTGCGAGCAAGATCCACTCCATCGCCATTCCACCCCTCGGCAGCGGGTTGGGCGGGCTTGACTGGGCTGAAGTCCGGCCGCGTATCGAGCGGGCGCTGGCGGCATTGCCGGAGGTGGAGGCGATTGTCTTTGAGCCTGGGGGTGCTGCGGCGGACACACGCGGCAGCCGATCGAGCGATGTTCCCAAGATGACGCCCGGCCGCGCCGCGCTGGTCAGCTTGATGAACTTCTATCTCGCCGCTCTGCTGGATCCGACCATCACCTTGCTGGAAGTGCATAAGCTGATGTACTTCCTGCAAGCCGCCGGAGAGCCGCTGCGCCTGCGATACGTGAAAGGGACCTACGGGCCCTACGCGGAAAACTTGCGCCACGTACTACGCGAGATGGAAGGTCATTTCATCACCGGGTACGCTGATGGAGGCGATGCCCCTGAAAAACCGCTCCGGCTGGTGCCCGGCGCAGTGCGCGACGCCGAGACTTTCCTCAAGACCCACGGGGGGACCCGTGAGCGGTTGGAACGGGTGGCGCGCCTGGTGGAGGGGTTCGAGACACCCTACGGTCTTGAGTTGCTC
>JBLNBY010000256.1:0-3840 GCA_050260295.1 Bacteroidota bacterium | reverse complement strand
GCCCGTCCGGCCATCTGCATGTATTCCTGACGGGTCAACAATCGCGTTCCCGCCTCGGCGTGTTTCTCCCAGGAGTTGAAACAGACGGAACGAACCGGCATGTTGACCCCTACGGCGAAGGTTTCGGTGGCATAGAGCACGCGAAGCACCCGCCGTTCCAGCAGGTTTTCGACGATCCGCTTGACGGCGGGGAGAAGACCGGCGTGGTGGTAGGCGATGCCCCTGCGCCACAGCTCCATCAGGGCCGGCAGGTCGGGGATCTGCGCCGGCTCCAGGCCCAGCTGCTCAAGGGTCTGCTTGACGGTGACGCGCACGGTCTCCTTCTCAACCGGCCGCAGGAAGTCCCGCAGGCGGGCAAGCTCCGCCGCTCGCTCTTCCGTGCCGCGTCGGCTGAAGACGAAGTAGAGGGCGGGGAAGAGCCGTTCCTGCTGAACGAACCGCAAAAGATCGAGATGGGACGTGCGCCGTTGCCGATCGGCCAGGTCTCTGGCCCGATTGGCGGCGAGTGACAGGGGCCGGTTCATTAACCGGTGGTGCAGACACGCGGCGAGCTCCTGCCCGGAGATCATGCCCCCCTTGGTGTCCAGTTCGTCCCGGTTCGGAAAGACACTGTTGCTGAAGGCGGTCAGGAGACCGTGGAGGTCGACTGCCCCGCAAATACTGTTGAAATAGAGGTGAATCAGGGGCACACTCCGTTCACTGGATATTACCAGTGCACAGGGCTCTCCCTGAATGGCGGAAATCCAGCCGGCCAGCTCGCGGGCATTGGCAATGGTGGCGGAAAGTCCGAGGATGCGGACGCCCCGGGGCAACAGCAGGATTGTTTCCTCCCAGACGGTGCCGCGGTCTGGATGACCCAGGTAGTGGATCTCGTCCAGTATGACCCAGGCGAGACCGGCCAGGCGACGGTCCTCTTGCTTGTGCAACAGCAGGTTGCGGAGTACTTCCGCGGTCATGAGCAGGAGGGGAGCGTCCGTTTGGTAGCTGACGTCGCCGGTAAGGATGCCGACTTGCTGCCGGCCAAAACGTTGGGTGAACTCCCGGAATTTCTGGTTGACCAGCGCCTTGACCGGGCCGGTATAAATCAGGCGGCGACCGTCCGCCAGGGTCTTTTCCGCCAGGTAATCGGCGATAAGGGTCTTGCCGGTGCCGGTGGGGGCACAGACCAGCGTGGACGTTTTTTGGTTCAGGCGCATGATGGCCTTGGTCTGGAATTCGTCCAGGGTCAGGTGGCGGTAATGGGTTACCAGGACCGGCCCGCCCGCTACCAGGGATTTCCGTGGTGAACGGCCCACTCGCATTCCTCCTCGATTGCCCGCCCAGCAAGGATTCGCTGCGGGGCAGAGCCCGCCCTTTCGAGCGATTGCCTCTGCGGTAACAGGTGCATTTCTACCGTAGGGAGGCCGCCGCGCGCTGGCTTCTGGTACTGGAACCTGTTGACAAAAGAATCTCCGCCGGTTAGGATAACGTTCAATAACTTCATTTGCCAGACTATGACGGAGAGGAGTAGCCGGGAAAGCGGCGTACAGAGAGGCGGTTGCCCCGCTGAGAGGCCGCCCGCCTGCCCAGCCGGTGAAGTTCGCTCCTGAGTTGCAGGCTGAAGTGGCTGACCGTCGGCGGCCTGACCGTCGCCAGCCTGATTGTGGTCAGCCATTGTAGGCCGGGCCGGTTTTCCACCGTTACAAGGAAGCGGGCCTCACCATTATGGCAGGTGGCGCCCGGCAGAGTGGCTCGGGTATGCGGGTCGCACTGTTTGCGGCACTTCATGGGTGGTGCAGGCGGGCGCGGGCCAGCCCGGGCAATTCAGGTGGTACCACGAGTAATACCTCGCCCTGAAACGGCGAGGTTTTTTGTTTTTGTCTTGGTTCTGGTCTTAGTTCTGGTCCTGGTTTTGGTTTTGAAATGATTCTGCAGCTGCGGTCCGGTATAGGTTGGATTCTCACGCTCCGGGACTGGAGTGCAGTATGAGGAGGCGGGATCGATGATCATCGTTATGCGTTTGGGAGCGACCGAGGCGGAAGTCAACGCCGTGAGCAGTCGTCTGGCCGATCTGGGACTGCGGGCCCACCCCATTTATGGTGAACAGCGTACGGTTATTGGCGCCGTGGGTGAGGGGAAGCTGCCGGACCAGGAGTCGCTCGAGTCCCTTCCGGGGGTGGAGAGGGTAGTCCGCATTCTACAGCCGTTCAAGCTGGTAAACAGGGCGGTCAACCCCGGCGGCAGCATAGTCCGGGTGGGGGATGTTTCCATCGGCGGACGGGAGGCGGTGGTCATCGCCGGGCCGTGCGCCGTGGAAAGCTGGCCGCAGCTCTTGAACACTGCCCAGGCAGTAAAGGCGGCGGGTGCGCGCATCCTGCGGGGCGGAGCTTTCAAGCCCCGGACGTCACCCTACAGCTTCCAGGGGCTGGGTAAGGAGGCTCTGGAACTGTTGGCGCGGGCCCGCGAGGCCACCGGGCTGCCGGTGGTGACCGAAGTGCTCTCTGTCCGCCAGGTTGAACTGGTGGCGGAATACGCGGATGCTCTGCAGATCGGTGCAAGAAACATGCAAAACTTTGAACTTTTGCGGGAGGTCGGCCGTCAATACAAACCGGTTCTCCTCAAACGGGGACTCTCAGCCACCATCGAGGAGTGGTTAATGGCGGCGGAGTACATCGCCAGCGAGGGGAATCAGCAGATCGTTCTGGTGGAGCGGGGCATCCGGACCTACGAAAACACCACCCGCAGCACGCTGGATGTGAGTGCCGTGGTCGTCGCCCGGGGACTGACACACCTCCCCATCCTGGTCGACCCCAGCCATGCCGCGGGCCGGCGGGAGTGGGTGGCAGGCCTCAGCCGGGCGGGAATCGCGGCCGGGGCAGACGGGCTCATGATTGAGGTGCACCCCAGTCCCCAGGAGGCGTTGTCGGACGGTCCGCAGGCCCTCACGCCCTCCATGTTTGCCGAGCTGATGCGTTCGCTGGCGCCTTTGGCGCAGGCGGTGGACCGCACGCTGGCGGCTGCCGCACCCGAGCAAAAGCCGGAGCAAACGGCCCAAAGGGAGCACGCGGCGCAAACGGTGCCGGCAGTGGCGGGGGCTGCAGCCAGCTTCGTCGTTTCGGGTTGAGCCGGTCGAACCACTATGGGGAAAGGAATGAGCAAGCTCGATGAAAAACAGAATTGCCGGCGCACTGGCTTTTGTGTTGGTAGGACTTGGTCTCCTCGCCACTCCAGGCGGAACGGGCGTGGCTGCTGCGGCGGAAACGGTGGCAGCAGCCCCCCTGGAGATCACTGTCGAAGGCGTGGGCGCTGCTCGCGTCACGCCCGACAAGGCCTATGTCTGGATCGGCACCGAGACCAGGGGGGTCTCAGCGTCGGCGGCGCAAAGGCAAAGCGCAGCCATCGTCGACAAGCTGTTGGCCGTCCTGACCCGCTATGCTCCTGCGGAACATATCAAGACCGTCGAGTTCTCGCTCTACCGGATGGATTTCTGGAGCGAGAGAGAGCAGCGCAGCGTGCCGGGGGATTTCGTCATTCGCCATATCTTTGAAGTCCCATTGAAGGACCTTTCGCAGGTGGCGGCCGTGATCGACGAGGGTATTGACGCGGGAGCGACGGTGGTCCAGAACGTTCAGTACTCGGTCCAGGATCCAATCAAAGCCCAGGATGAGGCACTGCAGGCTGCCTTAGAGGACGCCCTGCACAAAGCACGTCTCCTCGCAGGCCGAAGCGGGTACGTTCTGGCAGGGGTGACCAAGATCCAGGAAAGCTCCGTCTCCGAACCCATCTTTGCGGCGGACGCAGGCGCAGTCCTAAGGGCGGCTCCCAGCACCTTAATGCCCGGACAGCTTAAGATCAACGCCC
>JBLNBY010000255.1:0-3976 GCA_050260295.1 Bacteroidota bacterium | reverse complement strand
GGGTCAGCATCGGCCGCTTCTCATCACCCCGCCAGTAGGCCCCCGCCAGCGAGAGAAGCTTGAAAGCCTTCAGGTAACCGGTGCTGGGCAGGTGCGGACCGCGGCAGAGGTCGACGAACTCCCCCTGGCGATATATGCTGGCCTGCGGGTCGGCGATCTCCTGCAAGATCTCCACTTTGTATTGTTGGCCGGCCGCTGCAAACCGTTCCACCAGCTCGTCCCGGGGAAGCTCCTCCCGGACGATCGGCAAGTTCTCCTTGGCAATCCTCTCCATCTCCGTCTCGATGGCCGGCAGCGCGTCGGGGCCAACCGAAACGGGCAGGTCGAGGTCGTAGTAGAACCCGTCCTCGATCGTAGGTCCGATGGCCAACTTCGTGCCGGGATACAGGCGCAGGACAGCCTGGGCCATCACGTGCGTGGTCGTGTGCCGCAGCACGTCCAGCCCTTCCGGTGTGTCCAGAGTGAGAAGTTCCAGTGAACCGTTTTCCTCCAGCCTGTGCCCCATGTCCACCAGCTTGCCGTTGTAGCGGGCTACTACCGCCTCCCGTGCCAGCCGCGGACTGATGCGGGCAGCAACGTCGGCCACCGTGCTCCCGGCCCCTACGGTCATCGTCACTCCATCGGGCAGGGTCAGCACGATGTTGGCCGCTTGTAGTCTCTCTACCATGACAACCGCCTCCTATCAGATCAGATCTCCTTTACCACGACTAGTCACGACTAGGATGCGACAGACGCTGCGTCGAAAAATGAAAAAAACCCCGCCCTATCGGGGCGAGGTTCGTTGCTCGCGGTTCCACCCGACTGGGTGCCCTCGGAAGACAGGCACTACGGACACCCACTCTCGTGTGCGCTAACGGGCACTCCCGCTTCGCTTACAGGCTGGCACGGCGGCAGACCTCGACCTGTTCGCGCAGGGCTCGAAGGTGGTTTTCCGGCAGCGGAACAGCAGAGCTTGCAGCCTGCGGCTCTACCTCTCTATTAGTCCCGGTGATGCCGTACTCGTCCTTCTCATCGCTGGATCTGGATATGTACCGGACGTCGATATTAGTTGTAGTCTATTTTCTTGTTGAACCGCTGTCAACTGCTCGCCAGTCTCCATTCATCAGCCGGTGTCGCCAGGATCACTAGGGAATCAGGTGGCCCATGGCCAGCATTATGAGGAGTTGCATCAGTCCTACGGCAAAGCCAAGGACTCCGCCCAGGACTTCGATCAGGTGCAGTTCACGCCTGCTGAGCTCCAGGATCAGCGTCTCCAGCTCGTCGAGTTTGAGCGATCGTACACGCGCCTCGACCAACGCAGACACGCTGACCCTCTCCCGCAGTCCGGCAACCAGCTCCGGCAAGAGGCTGGTGAGCAGCGACTCACTCTCCCGGCAGGCCACGTCCCGAACAGTCTGGATCAGACCCTCCCGCCACCGGCTGGGCAGGATGGGTGGCAGCCACTCGTCGATACGTTCACCTACCCGCCGGGCGACCGCGGTCGCCACCTGGCAGCGAACTTCCGGCGCCGCCAGGGTGGGCGCGAGATCCTCGATCCGGAAGAGTTCCCTCTCGACTACCTCACCCAGTTGCCGGGCAAGATCGGGTTGCCGGCGCGGCAGGACACCCTGCACCTGCCAGCCGAGCAGGGGAACTCGCCAGGGGCGGCGTGGGTGAAACAGCATCCGGATGGCCACTACATTGGTTCCCCAGCCGATCACTGCTCCCACGATGGGCACGAGTGCCCACTGCAACCAATCCAGCCACTGCCAGCGTGGCGCCCAGATAAAATGCGAGCTCATAGCCCCCCTCATCACCTCCGAATCCCAAACGCGCAAACCCGAGGCGACATCACAGTCCGATGACACAAAAAAAGAGGCGGCTGTAGCCAAATCCATCAGCCACCTCGAAAATGGTGGGGACGCACGGGCTCGAACCGTGGACCTTCCGCACGTCAAGCGGATGCTCTCCCAGCTGAGCTACGTCCCCAAATACCGTAACACCCTGGAGGCGGGAGTGGGACTCGAACCCACGAATAAGGCTTTTGCAGAGCCTCGCCTTGCCCCTTGGCTATCCCGCCAAAGCAGAAGAGATGGAGCGGATGACGGGTTTCGAACCCGCGACCTCCACCTTGGCAAGGTGGCGTTCTACCACTGAACTACATCCGCCCGCAAACCTGGTGGCGAGAGGCAGAATCGAACTGCCGACACGGGGATTTTCAGTCCCCTGCTCTACCAACTGAGCTATCTCGCCAAATATGGCGGAGCCGACGGGAATCGAACCCGCGATCTCCTGCGTGACAGGCAGGTGTGTTAGACCGCTACACCACGGCTCCGCAAAAAAACGCTTGTCAAACTGCCAAACTGGTGGGCGGAAACGGACTCGAACCGCTGACCTCCTCCTTGTAAGGGAGGCGCTCTGACCAGCTGAGCTATCCGCCCTCTTGGTCCGCCGCTCCCGACCGGCGTTCGTCATTTTAACAACCGCCGGCCACCTGCGTCAAGTTGCCCTGCAGTGTTTTCATCTGCTGCTGAACCGGCCGTTGCCCAGGTGCGGGCTAGAGGCCGGGCGGACTCCAGTATACCACATATCACGCGTTATGCAAGGCCCGATTTCTTTGCCCGTACCTCCGGGTGAACTGATTTCTTTCGTCCGGCGTCGAGAATAAAGTGAATGGAGAAGTAAGCTCTGGTGGTGTAGCATCAATACTGGTGGTGCCTGGGCTTGGGCGTCAGGCACGTACACCGTCCACCAGGCAGAGGCCACCTATGCCCCGTTGATAAGGAGGTAGATCGATGATGGCAGCTCAGCGAATCCGGCTTCTCTCCGGGCGTCCAGCTGGCTTCACTGCCCTTTCCCTTGCCCTGGTCCTGGTTTCGGTCCTGATCCTGGGGCTCGCTGCTCCAACCCTGGCAGCTGCTGACGACGATCCAAACATAGTAACACCGCAGCGGATCATCATCCAGCCGCCCACCGGCGGTCAATTGACCGCCAGGATCTGGGTGGACCGGGCAGCGTACGCTTCCGGCGACCCAATCATGATCAATTTCTCGATCAGCAAAGACGCCTACGTCTACATTCTGGACCTGGATACTGAGGGAGTTCAAAGGCTCTTGCTCCCCAACTCCTACGAAGGCACCAACTTCTTCCGGGCCGGTACCTACACGATCCCGCGCGGCAACTACAGTCTGAAGGTACAGGGCCCGACGGGCACCGAATACCTGCAGATCGTGGCGGCCAGCAAGCCGGTCAAGGTGCTCGAGGACCTGCGAGTGCAGTTTAGTGCCACCATCAACATTCCCTTCCTCGGCGGACAGCTGCAGGCCAACATCGGGCCCTTCAGCGTGGTAGACAATCCGGTTGATCTGCGCACCCGCATCGAAGAACAGTTGCGCAACGATCCTTCCGTTCAGTGGACGACCGCGTTCACCAGCTTCCAGGTGACTGCTCCCGGTGTCATCCTTCCGCCTTCCAACCGGGCTCCCGTCGCAAGGGCGAGCGCCGTTCCATCGCGGGTCGAAGTCAACGAGACCGTCAGTTTCGATGCTTCCGGTTCGTATGACCCCGACGGTTCAATCATGAATTACCTCTGGGACTTCAACGGTGACGGGTTCAACGACGCCAGCGGCATGAGGGCAAACTGGCGGTACGACCGTGCCGGCACCTACAACGTCCGGCTGCAGGTGACCGACAACCTGGGAGCAGTCGCTGCGGCCCAGGTGACCGTGCAGGTCGTTGCGCCGCCTCCCATGGTGCGACTGGACCTCAGCTCCTCGCCTTCGGGTGCCGATGTATATCTGGACGGGACATACATGGGCCGCACCCCCACCCGTTTCAACACAACGCCCGGATGGCATCAACTCCGCGTTACCAGGTTCGGCGACAGCTGGGAAACGCAGATAAACCTGACTGGTCTCGAGTCACTGGAACTCGACATCGACTTCGACTGATCTTTTGCCATCCTGCCCTTCTACCAGGGCTCAGAGCCTGCCGGGTC
>JBLNBY010000254.1:0-2712 GCA_050260295.1 Bacteroidota bacterium | reverse complement strand
CCTGCCGGCACACTCCACCTTCTTCGTGATGGTGAACCTGTCGCCAGTGTCACCCTGCAAGCAGGCGCGGACGTACCCGGACCCACGCTGTGGGAGTGGATCCTGCAGCGTCTGCGAGGCTAGCTCACGCGCGGGTGAATTGTGCCATGCTCAGGAGAAACTTGCGCAGGCCCTGGCCATCGAAGCTGACCGTGACGAACGCGTCATCGCCCGCAGATTGAATCGCCACGATCGTACCAACCCCAAAACGCGCGTGGCATACCCGATCGCCGGCTTTGACGTCTCCTGGTTGCAGGCCCGACCCGGTCGTCCCCCCTGCTGCTCCTGCTGCCCTTGCTGCCGACGCTCCTGCCGTTGCTGCCGTTGCTGCCGACGCTGCTGCCGACGCCGGCCCCGCCCCCGCGTCACTCCCCAGGCCACCATCCCCGGACACCAACCCACCGGCTGCCGAGCCCCGCGCTATGGGACTGGATACTGCCGGTCTCGCCGCCGACATCGCCGGCGTCACTGACGTCGCCTGCGCTGCCGTCCGCTCTACCGCCGACCGCGACGCCGATGGCCACACCGGTGCCGCCCCGTACCCGATACCACTGCTTCCCGCCGCCCACCTTACTTCTTCGATCAAGTCCTCACCCACCTCACGCAAAAACGGTGAAGGCAGGCGAGGTGTCGATGCACCATACTGAGTCCGCTGGCGGGCACAGGTGAAGTAAAGGTCCTTCTGCGCCCGAGTGATTCCCACGTAGCAGAGCCGGCGCTCCTCTTCGATGTCGTCCTGGCTGCCTCCCCACAGGGAGCGGGCATGGGGAAAGATACCCTCTTCCATGCCAACCATGAAGACGACGGGAAACTCGAGACCTTTAGCCGAGTGGAAAGTCATCATGGTCACCGCGTTGGCGTCCGGATCGTACGCATCCACGTCCGACACCAGGGCTACATGCTCGAGCAGTTCATCGATACCTGCGGCGGGGTTTGCGGCCTCGAACTGCTTGACCATATTGAGGAACTCATTCAGGTTCTCCAGACGCCCGGCGGCCTCTTCCGTCTTCTCGGCCTCCAATTCGGCTAGATACCCGGACTCCCGCATGACCCGGGCCGTCCAGTCGGCCAGCCTCCCCTGAGGAGCAGTCACCAGCTCTGCCCGGAGCCGTTCTAACAATTGATACAGTTGAACTGCTGCCTTCGCCGCCCGCCCGGCCACTTCCGGCACGTCGCCGCTGCCCCCCGCCTCTGCGAGGCTCCGCAAGGCGTCATGGATGGCCAGCCCCCTGGCAGAAGCCCAGGCTTCGAGCTTGTCCAGGGAAGTGCTACCCAACCCCCGCCGCGGCACGTTGGCGATCCGGCGCAGGCTGAAGTCATCAGCGGGGTTGGCCAGCACCCGCAGATAGGCCAGGATGTCCTTCACTTCCTTGCGCTCGTAGAAACGAAGGCCAGCCACGATCCGATAGGGGATTGCCCGCCGGATGAACTCTTCCTCGAATGTCCGGGACTGGGCATGCGTGCGGTACAGGATGGTAAAGTCCTGGTAGGCGAGCCCGTCTTCCTGTGAACGACGCTGGATCTCCGCCGCGACGAATGACGCTTCCTGCCCTTCGTCGCCCGCCTGGAACAAGCGGATCAGGTTGCCGCGCGGGTTGCTCGTCCAGAGCCGCTTGGACTTACGGCTCATATTGTGGGCGATTACCTGGTTGGCCGCCTCGAGGATCACCTGCGTACACCGGTAATTCTGTTCCAGCTTGATGACGGTCGCATCCGGATAATCCTTCTCGAAATCGAGGATGTTGCGGATGTCCGCCCCGCGGAATGAATAGATCGACTGGTCTTCGTCGCCAACCACGCAAATGTTGCGATGCCGCTCTGCGAGACGGTTCACCAGCACGTACTGGGCATGATTGGTATCCTGGTATTCGTCCACGAGGATGTAATCGAATCTGTTCTGGTAGTTGGCGAGAACGTCGGGGTGATTGCGGAAGAGCAGCACAGTGTGGAGCAGCAAATCGTCGAAGTCCATCGCATTGGCATTCTTCAGCCGCTGCTGGTAGCCCTTGTACACCCGGGCGATCTGCTTCTCCACGAAGTCGGAAGCCTGGTCGCTGAAAGTCTCCGGTCCGATCAACTCGTTCTTGGCACGAGAGATCTGGGAAAGCACGGTACGCGGTTCAAAGCGCTGGGCGTCCAGGTTGAGCTCCTTCATCACTTCCTTGACGACACCGAGCTGATCGGTGGTGTCGAATATTAGGAAGTGAGAGGTGTAGCCAAGGACGGACGCTTCCCGGCGCAGGATCTGGCCACAGATGGAGTGGAAAGTGCCGATCCAAAGACCGCTGGTGGTCGTCCCGATCAGCTGTTCGATTCTTTCCTTCATCTCGCGGGCCGCCTTGTTGGTGAAGGTGACCGCCAGGATACGCCAGGGAGGTACTCCCCGGGCGTGGATGAGATGGGCGATGCGGTAAGTCAAAACCCGGGTTTTGCCACTGCCGGCGCCGGCAATGATGAGGAGCGGCCCGTCGCCAAACTCCACCGCCCGCCGCTGCTCCGGGTTCAACCGGGAAAGCAGCTCCGCTGCCGTCATACTCTTTCCACCTGTCAACCGTGCTCCCCCTTGCCTGCCGCGTCGGTCGGTCGCTCATGGATGAAGCAGGCCGACTCGCCAGCGTCGGGCCGGCCTGCTACCACCGATCTTCGATTATAACCCACTCATAACCCACGCAC
>JBLNBY010000253.1:0-13022 GCA_050260295.1 Bacteroidota bacterium | reverse complement strand
GGCGGCGGGCCACCATCTCTACCACCCGGGCAAGCCGGCTCAAGCCGGTCAACCGCCCGTCGGAGGGGATGTACGCCAGGTGGGCCTGGCCGAAGAAAGGCAGCAGGTGGTGTTCGCACATGGAATAAAAGCGGATGTCCCGGACAAGGATCAGTTCGTCATGCTCCTCGTTGAAGAAGACTTCGAGCTCGGCATGGGGATCGCAGTGCAGACCGGCGAAAACTTCGCCGTACATCTCGGCGACACGGCGGGGGGTTTCCCGCAATCCTTCCCGTTCGGGATCTTCGCCGACTGCTTCCAGGATCATACGCACCGCCTGTTCGATCTTCTTCTGGTCGACCTTCTTTTCGTCCACTCCGTCCCCCTCCCTTATGAACAACAACCTATGATATCCCAAAAGGCCGATCTGTGGCAGCGGAAGCGAGGAATACTGTGGTAGACTGTTCAGGGAACCCATGAGAAAGGGGTACAGAATTGCGCGCCGGGGCATACCGCATCCTGCTGGTCTGTACGGGTAACACCTGCCGCAGCAGCATGGCTCAGGTCCTTATGCGCCGTCTGGTGCAAGAGCGCGGGATGAGCGGGGTAGAGGTGTCCAGTGCTGGGCTCGCTGCCTTCGAGGGTGCACCGGCAACGCCGCTGGCAGTGCAGGTCATGAAGGACGAGGGTCTCGATCTTGCTGGCCACCGTGCGCACAGATTGGCCGCCACGGATGTTGCCCGCGCTGACTTGATCCTGACCATGACGGCGGATCATAAGCGGGCGTTGCTCGGGCAGTATCCACAGGCGCACGGTCGGGTCTTTGTCCTGCTGGAATATGCCGAGGGTAAAGATCTCGACCCGCTCCTGCTGCGGTTACACCTGCTGGAGCAGTTGGAAGAGGCGCGGCACAATCAGCAATCCAAACAGCCGCCGGAGTCGTCACGGGCGCGGAGTGTCCCCGACGGTGGAGACGACCTTGCTGACGAGCGCGAGAAGCTTGAATTGCAGAGGGAGCTTGCTGCCTATGAAATAGAGGACCCGATCGGCGGCGACCTGGAAGTTTACCGGGATACCGCCCGCAAAATCCGGGCCGCACTCGAAAAGGCAGTGGATCGCCTCACCCGGGAGCTCGAGCAGAAAGGGAAGGAAGAAAGTGGCTGATAGCAAAGAACCATCTCCCGACCGGGAAAGGGAGCTTGCCGGCCGGTCGCTGCGGGTAGCGATCGGGAGTGATCACGCGGGACTCCCGTTGAAGCAGGAGATCGTCCGGTTCCTGCCAGAGTTGGGCCACAGTATTGCCCTCGAGTGGGAGGATTTCGGGGTGCAGACATCCGAGCCCGTAGACTACCCGGACATCGGCCTGGCAGTGGCCCGGGCGGTAGCATCCGGGCGGTTCGACCGGGGGATTTTGGTATGTGGTACGGGTATAGGCATGTCGATAGCCGCCAACAAGGTGCGGGGAATCCGGGCCGCGCTCTGCCATGACTCATACTCCGCCCGGATGGCCAGGGAGCACAACGACGCCAACGTCCTGGCACTTGGGAGCAGGGTCATCGGCCTTGGGCCGGCGCAGGACATCGTCCGGGAATTCCTTACAACAGCCTTTGCCGGCGGCCGCCATGGCCGCCGCGTGTCCAAGCTTGAACCACCTGCCGAAGGAGGTTGCTAATGGGTAGAGTTCACGTCATCGACCATCCGCTTATCCAGCACAAACTTGCCATTCTCCGCAACAAAGAGACGGGACCAAAGGAGTTTCGCGAGCTGCTCGACGAGATCTCCCTGCTCATGGCCTATGAGGTGACAAGAAATACCCCGCTTGAGGAAATCGAGGTCGAGACTCCGCTGGAGAGGACGGTCTGCCGGGTAATTGCCGGCAAGAAGGTAGCCGTCGTCCCCATCCTCCGCGCCGGCCTGGGCATGGTTGGAGGTATACTCAACCTCATTCCGGCTGCCAAGGTGGGACATATCGGTGTCTACCGTGATCCTTCGACTCTGACTCCGGTCGAATACTACTGCAAGCTTCCCAGCGACATCGAGGAGAGAGAAGTCATTCTGGTCGATCCGATGCTGGCGACGGGCAACTCCATGGTAGCGGCGATCAACTTCATCAAGGAACGGGGGGGCCGGGCCGAAAACATTAAGGTAATGAACTTGATTGCCGCCCCGGAAGGGGTCAGGAATATGGAAATGCATCATCCTGAAGCTGAGATCTTCGTTGCCGCCATCGATGACCGATTGGACGACCATGGTTACATACGTCCCGGTCTCGGAGACGCCGGCGATCGTCTCTTCGGGACGCGGTGACCGGGAGTTGGCAGCCGCGGGGAATTCTGATAATCACGGTCAATAAAGGTTTGCGCCAGAGGGGAGATTGCCCTATAATAGGCGGCAGCGGCAGAGATGGGAAAGACTGTGGTCGGGCAAGCCGCGGCGGTCGTACCGTCGGGCCGGACCTGGCTTTCTTGCGCAACAGTGCGGTCGGCATCAGTCTGGTTCTGTCGACCCTGATATACCTGGGACTTGGGGTATGGGTGGGCAGATATCTCGACCGCAGGTTCGACGCTGAGCCGCTGTTTCTTGTTGTCGGTCTGCTTGTGGGGATGGTGGGAAGCCTTACGAGTCTGTACTGGCAGGTCAGTGCCCTGTTGAGGCAGCCCGCACGCAAGGCGTCTGGTTCGCGGGACGGCGGATCCTCGGATCGGAGGAGAGACCCTTCTGGTGAAAGCCGGCAAGAACCTGACATGCAGAGCCAGCCCGGCAACGAGGCTGATGGATAGGCGAGCCGCCATCATGGTGGGATTTTCGGTGATTACAGCCACCCTCGCGTTTCTAGTGGGATACCCTATGACGGCGGGAGGGGTTGCGGCTGCGACTCCGTTGGCGCTCTTCAACCATTACATGATGCAGCTGGCCGTTCGGAAGGCAGAACATCTGAGTTTTGCTGCCGGGACCCGGCGTATACTCTATATTTCGCTGGGACGGATGCTGCTAGGGATGGCGGCATTGCTTGGCGCTTTGCTAGTGAGTGTAGAGTTTCTCATAGGTGTGCTGTTCGCCCTGGTAAGTGAAAGCCTGGTCTATCTGGCAGGGCTGCTGGGGCGGCAGAGTCGGGGGTGAAGGGATACTTTGGAGGAGAGGCTGGCTCACCTTCTGGAGGAAGTCGAGCCACATACCTTATTTCACGTCGGTCCGGTCGAGGTTACCAGTTCGGTCGTGAATATGTGGGCGGCCATGGTCGTACTCGCAGCACTTCTGTGGCTTCTAACCCGCAAGCTGGATTTTCTGCCGCGCGGAGCGCAGACGCTCCTGGAGTTGCTGGTGGAGTTCATATGGGGTATTACCGACCCGCTGATGGGCCGCCATGGGCGTAAATACCTTCCGGTCATCGGCACGTTCTTCGTCTTCATTCTTTTCCTCAACTTCGCCTGGTTCATACCGGGAGTGATCCCGCCCACCTCTGACCTGAGTGTTACTGCGGGCCTGGCTGTTACGGCTATTATCCTCGTCCAGGTCGTTGCTATCCGGGAGCTGGGACTCCGCAGATATGTGGGGCGGTTTTTCAAGCCTTTCCCGCCGATGGTCCTGATGAATCTGATCGAGCAGGTCGTTAGGCCCTTCTCTCTGGCGCTCCGTCTCTTCGGGAACCTTTTCGGTGAAGAGCTCGTGGTTGGTGCCTTTGCGGCCCTGATTCCACTATTCGTCCCAGTACCAATCATGCTGCTGGGGTTGATCTTTGGGTTCATCCAGGCATTGGTTTTTACGACTCTGACAGCCACCTATATTGCGGAGGCTGTGGAGGAAGAGCATTGAGAAGGTTTCCGGCCCGGGTAACCGCGGCGAGGGAGTTGCCGGGGGGAGGTGAGTTCGGAATGGAGTATTTGGCAGCAGCACTTACCATGGCGCTTCCGGCCATGACGTCGGCGTTGGCGCAGGCATGGACAGCCACCCATGCGATGGATGGTATGGCCCGCCAGCCCGAGGCGGCGGCCGATATCCGAGGCAGCCTGGTCCTGCCACTGGCGTTTATGGAGGCTTTGACCCTCTTCTCGTTCGTTATCGCCTTGCTGCTCTGGATAAAGATTTGACCGGGAAGATTCAGTCAACGGGGGCAGACGGTGAGTCGTGGGACTCATCGTCCTCCCCGGTGACCAAATCCAGGCTGACCCCGGGGCCGGTAGGATTGCACGTATGTATGTACGAGGTGGTGCTTCCCGGGCGGGAGGTCTAGTTGTAATGCTGCAGATAGGTCCGGTTCAAGTGAATCTTTGGACCTTCATGTTTACCGCTCTGAACGTACTTGTGGTACTGTGGCTGCTGTCGCGGTTCCTCTTCAAGCCCGTCAGCGAAATCCTGGAGAAACGCGAAAAGTCAGTGCGGGAGACGCTGGAGGAGGCCAGGCGTCAGCAGGATAGGGCGACTGCCATGGCTCGCGACTATGAGGAAAAGATAGCCCGGGCCGAGACGCAGGCGCACGAGATCGTGACCAAGGCGACCCGGGACGCAGAGCACTTGCGCGACGAGCGCCTCAAGGCCGCGGCCGCCGAAGCTGAAAGCCTGCTTGACCGTGCCCGCCGTGAGATCGGCGAGGAGAAGGAGAAGGCAGTTCGTGAGCTGCGGCAAGAGGCCGTAGAACTCGCCCTGCTGGCTGCCTCTCAGGTTATCGGCAGGCAGATTTCCGCCGCCGATGACCGCCGGCTGGTTGCCGAGTTCGTGGGCCAGCTGGAAGGGATGGAATCTGGACGGGGGCGTCCGCTGGCGATGGCCGAAGAAGGGCGCAATGGTTCGGCCGCCGTGACGGGCCAAAAGACGGAGGGGCAGGGATGAAAGAGGCGCGCCTCGCAAGGCAGTACGCCCGGGCGCTGGTGGAAGCTGCCCGCGTCCGGGGATTGTTGGAGCGGGTCGAGCAGGATCTCGAGTTTTTCGTCGGTACCCTCGAGACGGAGGAGTGGCGGCTTTTCCTCGCTGATCTGCGCATCCCTCTAAAGGAAAGGATGCAAGTCCTTGAGCGGGTCATCGGTCCCCATATCGATCCACTCACTCTTTCTTTCCTGAGGCTTGTTCTTCAGAATGGTCGTCAGCGTCTCTTCGCGGCAATCGCAGTTACTTACCGGCAGATGGCCGGGGAAGCGCGGCGGGAGATAGAAGCACGGCTCTACTCGGCTCGGCCGCTGGGAGCTGACGAACTGGAGTGCGTTCGCGGGCGGCTGGAGATGTTCACCGGCAGGAGGGTGCGCCTGCGTCCGGTGGTGGACGCATCTTTGCTCGGTGGGGTACGGGTGCAGATCGAGGATCTCATCATCGACGGCAGCGTCCGGGCACGTTTGCAGCAACTGGAAGAGAGAATGTTGCGGGCCGGCATGAGTAGTCTGCGGGCCGACACGGGCGGGCCGGCTCAAGTTTGACCTGGAGGGACTGTGGGCATGGCGATCAGGCCTGAAGAGATAAGCGCGGTCTTGCGCCGGGAGATCGAACAATTCCGGCCGGCGCTCGCGGTGGAGGACGTCGGCACGGTGATCCAGGTGGGCGACGGCATTGCCCGGGTGTATGGCCTACGCCAGGTAATGGCCAGTGAGCTCTTGGAATTCCCGGGTGGTCTCATGGGTGTCGCACTAAACCTGGAAGAGGATGAGATCGGTGCGATCCTTTTTGGACCTTATGAGCACCTCAAGGAGGGGGATGAGGTACGTCGGACCGGTCGCGTCATCGAGGTACCGGTGGGCGATGAGTTGATCGGCCGTGTCGTCAACCCACTGGGTGAACCGTTGGATGGTCGCGGTCCGGTCAAGACGCTCCGCCGCCGGCCCCTCGAGCGAAAGGCGCCCGGCGTCATCGACCGGCGCGGCGTGCATCAGCCGCTGCAGACGGGACTCAAGGCCATCGATGCCATGACGCCCATCGGCCGCGGCCAGCGCGAACTCATCATCGGAGACCGGCAGACCGGGAAGACCGCTTTGGCCATCGACACGATCCTCAACCAGAAGGGTCAGGATGTCATCTGCATCTACGTCGCCATCGGCCAGAAGGCGTCCACGGTGGCAGGAGTGGTGGAGGTGCTGCGTGAGCATGGCGCGATGGATTATACGATCGTCGTCGCCGCCTCTGCCGCCGACCCGGCACCACTCCTATACATCGCTCCGTATGCTGGTTGCGCCATGGGCGAGGAGTTTATGTTCAACGGCAGGCATGCGCTGGTGGTCTACGATGACCTGACCAAACATGCCACGGCCTACCGCGAGGTCTCCCTGCTGCTGCGGCGGCCGCCCGGCCGTGAAGCCTTCCCGGGCGATATTTTCTACCTGCACTCCCGCCTCTTGGAGCGGGCGGCGAAGCTCAGCGATGAAGAGGGTGGTGGGTCGTTGACGGCGCTGCCCATCGTCGAGACCCAGGCCGGCGATATATCGGCCTACATTCCAACCAACGTGATCTCCATCACCGACGGGCAGATTTACCTGGAGACCGACCTTTTCTATGCTGGTGTTCGGCCCGCCATCAACGTTGGGCGTTCCGTCAGCCGCGTGGGTGGTGACGCGCAGGTGAAGATGATGAAGCAGGTGGCCGGAAGCCTGCGGCTCGACCTCTCCCAGTACAGGGAGTTGGCGGCCTTCGCCCAGTTCGGTTCGGAGCTCGACCGGGCGACGCGGGCACGTCTGATCAGGGGCGAGCGTCTGGTTGAGATTCTGAAGCAGGATCAGTATGAGCCCATGCCGGTAGTGGATGAAGTCATGGCCATTTTTGCCGGTGTCAACGGTTTTCTCGACGATCTGCCCGTGGAGCTGGTACGTCCGTTTGAACGGCAGTTCCTGGAGTACATGCACTCCTCCCAGGCCGACCTGGTACAGGAGCTGCAAGAGAAGCAAGCCTTCGATGACGACTTGCGGGAAAGGTTGGCTGCGGTCGTCAAGAGTTTCAAGGCTACCTTCGTCCGTGCGCAGCAGCCAGCGCGAGAGGCAGAGGTTGCTTCGGCCCGGCAGGGCGGTGCAGAACGTAGCGGGCCAGCCCAGGTAGGAACGCGTGCGGTGGCCAAGGCGAATTCGGGCCGTTGAGTGCTGGGGAGGTAACGAGTAGGGCATGCCTCGTTCGACAAGAGAGATCAGGCGCCGGATCAATACCGTCCGTAGTACCGAGCAGATAACCCGGGCCATGGAGATGGTCTCCGTAGCCAAACTGCGGCGGGCCCAGGCGCAGGTAGAGGCGGCCCGGCGTTACGCCGGCCGGCTGGAGGAGATCATGGGCCGGCTGCTGGCTGATCCCAGTGTGCTGAAAGCGCGGGGGTTCGATCCGGTAATCCTTCAGGGACGACCAACGGTCCGTAACGTGATATACGTGGTGATCGCCGCCGACCGGGGACTTGCCGGAGGCTACAATGTCAACCTGCTCCGCTTTGCTGCCAATGCGCTGGCCCGGGAGGAACGCCCCTACCGGTTATTCTGCGCGGGCCGGAAGGGCCGGGACTTCTTCACTGCAAGGCGGTATCCGTTGGCGGGTGAGATTGGCTTCCTGGGTGATACCATCGATTTTGCGGTTGCCCGGAAGCTGAGCAGGCAGTTGATTGACCTGCTCCACCAGGGGGAAGCCGACGAGGTGTACGTCATCTACAGCCAGTTTTTGGGTCCTGGCCGGGAAAAGCCAACGCTGCGCAAGCTGCTGCCGCTGGGTGCGTTTGCCCGTACGGAAGGGACGCCGGGCGAGACTCCCAACGAGTCTCCGGGAGAGACTCCCAAGAACGCAGCAAACGAGGCGGAAGAAGAAATCATCATGGTACCTTCGCCGGCTACCGTGCTGGAGATGCTGTTGCCACGCTTCGTCGATACCGAGGTCTACCTCTTGCTCTTGGAAGCCAAGGCGAGTGAGCATGGGGCGCGGATGACGGCTATGCATAACGCCACGGAGAACGCGGAAGAGATGATCGAAAACCTACAGCTTTCGTACAACAAGGCCCGCCAGGCGGCCATCACCAAAGAACTGACGGAGATCGTCGGTGGAGCCGAGGCCCTTACGCGGGGCGGCGGCCAGTGAAAGCATTTTGAGGAGGCTGGAAGCATGGCGGAGATCGTGGGCCGGGTATTGCAGGTTACCGGCCCGGTGGTAGATGTTCAGTTCGAGCCCGGGCAGCTTCCCGACTTGGACAATGCCCTGGTGGTGGAAGGGGATGCGCCGGACCGGCCAATTCATCTGGTGGTCGAGGCCGCGCAGCACCTCGGCAACAACACCGTCCGGTGCATCGCGATGGACTCCACTGATGGTTTGCAGCGGGGGATGCCGGTCCGCAGTACGGGTGGTCCCATCACCGTCCCGGTAGGCCGGGAGACGCTCGGGCGGATGTTCAACGTACTTGGTGAAGCCATTGACGGTCAGCCGGTTCCGGCTGCCAAAGAGCGTTGGCCTATCCACCGGCCAGCCCCGTCCGTGGCGGACGTGAAGCCGGCCACTACGGTATTGGAGACGGGTATCAAGGTCATCGACCTGTTGGCGCCGTATCCCCGTGGTGGTAAGATTGGTCTTTTTGGCGGCGCCGGGGTCGGTAAGACTGTTCTGATCATGGAGTTGATCCGCAACATCGCCACCGAGCACGGTGGTTTCTCCGTCTTTGCCGGCGTGGGGGAGAGAACCCGGGAAGGAAACCAGCTCTGGCGGGAGATGCAAGAATCAGGAGTCATCGATAAGACGGCTCTGGTCTTCGGCCAGATGAACGAGCCGCCGGGTGCCCGCCTGCGCGTGGCGCTGACGGCTCTTACGATCGCCGAGTATTTCCGCGATGTGGAGGGGCAGGACGTGCTCCTTTTCATCGATAACATCTTCCGCTTCGTCCAGGCCGGTTCCGAAGTCTCGGCGCTTCTTGGGCGCATGCCAAGCGCCGTAGGTTACCAGCCGACGCTGGCGACGGAGATGGGCGAGCTCCAGGAGCGGATCGTCACGACCAAGAACGGGTCGATCACATCCATCCAGGCTATTTACGTCCCGGCCGACGACTACACTGACCCTGCTCCGGCCACCACCTTCACCCATCTGGATGCCACCACAAACCTGGAGCGTTCCATTGCCGAGCGAGGAATCTATCCCGCTGTCGACCCGCTGGCATCTACATCCAGGATCCTGTCGCCGCACATCCTGGGTGAGGAGCATTATCGCGTTGCCCGTGGGGTGCAGGAAGTGCTCCAGCGCTATAAGGAGCTTCAGGACGTCATCGCCATTCTCGGTATGGATGAGTTGGCCGACGAGGACAAGCTGACGGTGAGCCGGGCGCGTAAGATCGAGCGTTTCCTCTCGCAGCCCATGTTCGTCGCGGAAGCCTTCACGGGTCAGCCGGGGCGGTACGTACCGGTCAAGGAGACGGTCCGGGGCTTCAAGGACATCCTCGAGGGCAAGCACGACAATCTGCCGGAGCAAGCATTTTACATGGTGGGTACGATCGACGAGGCTGTGGAAAAGGCAGCCCGGCTCGAGAAGGAGCTGGTGGCCTGATGGCTGCGACTACAGTGGCCACAGGTGAGGTTCTCCTCGAGGTGGTGACGCCCACCCGCATCGTTTTGCGACAGCAGGTCGAGTCGGTGCTCATGCCTGCACTCGACGGGTATCTTGGAATCATGGCCGGGCACGCGCCGCTGCTGGCAGGGCTTTCTCCGGGGGTATTGCTCTATGGGCCGAAGGGAGCAGAGAAGAACCGCCTGGCAGTGAGCGGCGGCTTTGCGGAAGTGGCGGAAAACCATGTGCGTGTGCTGGCGGATGCCGCGGAACTTCCGGAAGAGATAGACGTTGAGCGGGCGCGGGCCGCCCTGGAAAGGGCAGAGGAGCGGTTGCGGCATGCGGATCGGCAGGTGGACGTGGTCCGGGCCGAGATGGCCATGCGCCGGGCCATGGCCAGACTCCGGACCGTATACGGCGACGGGGCTAGGGAAGAGGGCACCTTTGCTCCCGGTGAGCAACACCTGGCTGAAGAATAAGCCCGAGGACGAGCAACAGGTTTGAGGTATCATGGCAATCACGAGAGGCGGCGTCCCCGCATAGGACTGCCGCCTCTACCCTACTGTTGCACTGTACCCTACTGCTGCTTCAGGAGTGCATTGATGGTTGGGGCTACCGCTTCGAGTGCGTGCTGGGCATCCTCAGTGCCCGCCCATACCGGTGTGAGTGCCGCGTCCAGAGCAGTATTCATCTCGTTCCACACTGTGGTGACCGGATCGATCCGGCCGAATTGGAGCGACTCGATGAAAACCCGGCGGTTCTTGGGATAGCCGCCGATGACCGACGGGTGTACGGCTGCCTGGCGGTGGGCCGGGATGGCGACTCCCGTCGCGCCCATGGCCACCATCGCTTCGTAGCTGGACAGATATTTGAGGAGCTTCCAGGCCTCTTCCTTGTTCTTCGAGCCGGCGGGAATGGCAAAGCCACCCGTTCCGGTCCGGACGAAGCGGCCCGCCGGACCGGAAGGCAGCATCGCCGCATCCCAGGTGAAGTTACTCTTCTCGAAATAGCCGATGTGCCAATACCCGGCGTACATCATTCCCGCGTTGCCGCTGCCGAAGCTGACGGCCCAGATCTTGGGCGACACCTTGTGCTTCCAGATCAGGTCGGCGATCCACTGGATGGCGCGAACGGCCGGGGCCTCGTTCATGGTATAAGCGGTGTAGTCCGAGTTGAGGATCGAGCCACCGAACGCCCAGACCACGTTTACTCGCTGATACCATTCGTGGGGCGGTATCATTCCCCATTTGTCATTGGTACCGTCGTTGTTGAGGTCTTTGGACAGCTTGCGGGCGGCGTCAAGCATGGTGTCGTAGGTCCAGCTGTTGTTCGGATAAACCAGGCCGGAGTCGTCGAACATATCCTGGTTGTAGAAGAGGACGATGCTGCTGGTCTCCCGGGGAATGCCAAAGCCTTCCTTACCCTGCCATTTCAGCTGCATGCGGGTGGCGGGGAAAAACTGGTCGAGGTCGAACTTATCTCTTTCGATGAACGATGTGAGATCGAAGAGTGCCCCGGACTTGGCATACTGAGGGAACCGGCTGTAGTGGATATACATCACATCAGGCGGGGTGCCGGCGGCCATCTCGACGAGGATCTTGTTGTCATATTCGGTAGAGCTGTAGTTTTCGATACGGATCTTGACGCCCGGGTTCTTGCTCTCGTAATCCTTGAGCAGCTTCTCGTAGGTCGCCAGTTCGGCCGGGCCCATGCGGCCGGCAAACGTCAGATTGATCGCGGCAGCCCGGGCAACCGTCAACGACAGGCTGAGCATGATGACCAGAGCGAGACCGGTTAGGAGCATTCGTCTTTGTACGTGGGCCAACGTCATTTTCCGATCCCTCCTGCGGATAACGTTCTTTTCAGTAGTTTCGCCCTATGGTGTCGGTTTCCTCCCCTGACATATCCGGCCGCGCCTGCATAGTTTCCTTCACCAGCGGGACATACTACCGCCGCGAGGTGGTATACATGAAGGAACGGCAGTCGGAGCCGAAGGAAGGATTCTGGCGCCGCCTGTCCCGGGGGATGGGCGGCTCGTGGGGATGGGTACGCGGGGGAGCAAAGCGTGGAGGGACCGCGATCAGGCGTTTAGATGTCCCCGTCGGTCTGGGAATGCTGGGGGGAGCGGCGCTGGTCATCCTGGCCCTGGCCCTCTTCCTCAACCAAGGGGTTCCCTCGCCGGTCGGACCGGGCTTCTTGGGACAGCTCGGAGCGGGGCAGGACCAGTCCCTGCAGGGTCAGGTAGAAAATGCCTCGTCCCGGACAGTTGGACAAGACTTGGGCCAGGGCTCGGGACAAGGGGCGGCCGGTGAGAGCCAGTCCCGCAGCGGATTGGGTTCAGATGCTGCAAATGGGGGAGGAACCTCTTCCGGTGAAACCGCCCCGAGCAGTGCTGGCAACCTGCCGGTGGAGTTGACGCCCCAAACGCAGGTCACCATGATCGACTGGGCCTGGCCGGTTCAGGGACCAGTCCAGGAAAGATATGGATGGTTCCAGCATCCCATCTACCAGGACTGGCGGCTGCATGCTGGGATTGACATCCAGGTGGCTCCCGGGACCGCAGTCAAGGCAGCAGCCCCGGGACACGTGAGTAGTACATTCAATGATCCTGTCAACTCGTTGACAGTAGTGATCGATCATGGGCACGGAGTGCAGTCCATATACGGCGGGCTGGCCCAGATGAATGTAAAGGTCGGCCAAGAGCTTGCCCAGGGTGAGATGTTGGGGCGGGCCGGGGCGGTACAGACCCAGGACGGGCGTCCGTACATGTATTTTGCCATCAAGGCGGGAGAAGAGAGCGTCGACCCGCTGCCCCTCTTGCCGGCAGGGTCAGACAGATCCGGCGGATCTGACGGCGTGGTCCAAGAGTAGCCTCACAATAGCGGAGAGTAGCTGTGAATAGGGTGGCCCTCTTGCCCATATAGATCTACCGATAGAGGCTGCGCATGCCAGCCAGGAGTCGGCGAGGGGGCCGCGTCGATGAGAGATTACATCCGGCGCCGGGTGGTGGAGATCAGCACATATATAGTGGAGAACAAGGCCACCGTCCGACAGGCGGCTTCCGTCTTTGGGGTGAGCAAGAGCACGGTTCACAAGGATGTCACCGAGCGGCTTCCCCGGGTGAGCAAGGAGCTGGCCCGTCAGGTCAAGAAGGTGCTCGACCGCAACAAGGCCGAACGGCATCTGCGCGGGGGGGAGGCGACCCGCCGCAAGTATCGCCGGGAAAGAAAGGCTTCATAGCAGGGAAGGTGCCGGGAGGATTCCCTTCTCTCCCCGTCGAACTGCCCTTTCAGGATAAGGGCGGAGGGACGCTGATGTTTGGACTAGAGATGGGAATCGATCTGGGCACCGCCAGCGTGCTCGTCTATGTGCGCGGACGGGGGATCGTGGTTCGGGAGCCGTCGGTGGTTGCCATCGATCAGGAGACCGGGGCGGTCCAGGCCGTGGGGGAAGAGGCGCGGCAAATGATCGGGCGGACTCCCGGCAATATCGTGGCGATCCGGCCGCTGCGGGAAGGTGTGATTGCCGACTACGACGTCACGCAAAAACTGCTCGAGACCTTCATCCGGCGTGTGGCC
>JBLNBY010000252.1:0-3487 GCA_050260295.1 Bacteroidota bacterium | reverse complement strand
TCCTGGACGAACTCGAGGTAGTCGGCGGGCAGCGGGGACGCCACACAAGCCACCTGGAGTATGACCAGACGTTGAACCAGCTTCTGGTAGAGATGGACGGTATTTGCAGCGAAGACCCCGTCCGGCTTCTGGTCCTCGGGGCGACGAACCGGGCCGATCTGCTCGATCCCGCACTGCTACGGCCGGGCCGCTTCGACCGGGTGGTCCGGGTAGAATTGCCCGACCGCGATGGACGCCGGCGGATCCTCGAGATCCATACCCAGGGCAAGCCGCTGGGAGCAGACGTCGATCTGGACGAGCTGGCGCGCGAGAGCTACGGCTTCAGCGGTGCGCACCTGGAGAGCCTGGTGAACGAAGCGGCCATCTTCGCCTTGCGGGCCGATCGCCGGGAGATCACCCGGGCGGACTTCTTTGAGGCCCTGGAAAAGGTGATGATGGGTGAGAAGCTGGACCGTCGTCCCACGCCGGAGGAGCGCTTCCGGGTGGCAGTGCACGAGGTTGGCCATGCGCTCGTCAGCGAGCTCGAGAATTCCGGCTCGGTGGCGGCGGTAACCGTCACCTCGCGCGGTCAGGCCCTCGGTTACACTCGCCAGTCGCCGCAGGACGACCAGTACCTCTGGACGCGCAAGGACATCCTCCGTCAGATTGCGGTAACGCTTGGAGGTACTTGCGCGGAAGAACTGGTATTGGGTGAACGGAGTACTGGTGCAGCCGGTGACTTCGAGCAGGGTAGTGAGCTGGCCAAGAAGCTGGTTTGGGGCGGCATGTCGTCCCTGGGGATCGTCAGCAAGGAATTGCTGAGCAATGAGCGGTTGAGCGCGGCAGTTCAGGAAGTGTTGCAGCAGGTGGAGAAGGACGTCCTTCACCAGCTCGCACCGCATGAGGAATTCATCCGTGAGATAGCCGAACTACTCCTCGAGCAGGAGCGGATTTCGGGGGCGGAATTCCGCGAGCTCCTCGACCGGCGTCTGCAGGCCAGGATCCCTGCCTGATGCGTAAATGGCCTGATGAAATTGCCTGAAATGTGGCTAGGAGGCAATCCGTCATGGAGGCAGAGATAGTGTCGATCGGTACCGAGTTGCTGCTGGGGGAGATCACCGACACGAATGCCGTCTACCTCGCCAACCAGCTGGCTGAGTTGGGAATTGGTTGCCGCTATCGCCAGACGGTCGGCGACAACCTGGGGAGGATGGTGGCATCCCTGCGGTTGGCGGCATCCCGGTCCGATCTGGTGGTTGCCACCGGGGGGCTCGGCCCGACGGCAGACGATCTGACTCGCGCGGCCATGGCGGCAGTGGTGGGGCGTGAGTTAACGGCCGACCCCACCGCCGCTTACGCGCTGGCAAACCCGGTGGGCACTGCCCCGGGACTCTGGGTCGAGGCCGCTATACGCCCCGATCCGGCCATTCTGGGGCTTTGGGGCTTACCGTCAGCCGCGTCGGCCGCACAGAAGCGGGTGATCTTCGTTGCCCTGCCCGGCCCTCCAGCGGAGCTCAAAGGGATGTGGACGCAGGAAGTGTTGCCCCGGCTGCAGAAGTGGCTGGAGGCGACAGGAGCGGCAGGGGTCATCGTCTCGCGGACCATCCGCTTCGTCGGCATCGGGGAGGCGGCCATGGAGGCCCGGGTGCGTGACCTGGTGGAAGAGAGCCAAAACCCGACGGTAGCTCCTTACGCGGGTGACGGCGAATGTCGTCTGCGTCTGACGGCCCGGGCGGCCGACAAGGCTGCGGCCGAGGTGTTGCTTGCTCCGGTGGAAGCGGAGATCCGCAAACGGTTGGGTGAATGGATCTACGGGACCGGAGATGCCCGGTTGGAATCGGTCGTTGGACAGCTGCTGCTCGAGCGGGGCGAGCACCTGGTGGTGGCGGAGAGTTGCACCGGCGGCATGCTCGCACAGTATATCACCAGCGTTCCCGGCAGTTCACGATACTTCGAACGCGGTTTTGTGACCTACAGCAACCGGGCCAAACAGGAAAGCCTGGGTGTGCCGGAAACGTTGCTGGCGGCGTACGGTGCGGTCAGTGAACCGGTGGCGCGGGCGATGGCGGAGGGGGCTTGCCGGGCAGCGGGAGTGGAGTGGGCGGTTTCCACTACCGGTATTGCCGGGCCCGGTGGGGGAACGGAGGAGAAACCGGTGGGACTGGTGTACATAGCAGTTACCGGCCCTGACGGCCTAACTACCTGCAATCGTCATCTCTTGCGCGGTGACCGGGGAACAATTCAGCGCCGGGCGACCGCGGCCGCGCTCGATGCCCTGCGCCGCCGGCTCCTCGGCCTGGAGGCGACGCGGTGACGGTGAGCGGCATGGTTTTGGCCTGGCGGCAACTGCTCGTGGCCAACCAGGTAGTGATCCATTTCGCCTACGCTCTGGCCTTCCTCCTCATGGGATTCTCCGTCCTGCTCGAGTCCCGGCGTCCCAGCCAGCTCCTCCTGGCTCGCCACTTGCGGGTTCTCGGCCTGTTTGGGGTCACTTACGCCGTTGCCACGTGGGGTAAGGTTTTCATCCCGATCCAGACCGCCTTCCTGCCTGCTCCCGTCATCGACATCCTCTGGTTGGTGGATACCGCCTTCTTTGTGGTTGCCTTCGCACTCTTGCTCCTTTTCGGGCTGAGGTTGCTTACGGGTACGGTCCGGGCGCGCGGACGGCGGCTGTTGCCGGTCTTACTGGTGGTGCTGGTATCGGCCTGGGCCGTTCTCAGCCTGGTCGTTGCCGACTCGGTCGATTTCGGAGACGGTTCACTCGAGGAGGGCTGGCCGCGCCTTGCCGAAGTGCTCGCCCGCTACCTCCTGGGACTGCCGGGCGCTGTGGTATCCGGCTGGGGGCTCATTCGTCAACGTGACAGCCTGCGGCGCGCGGGAATGGAACACCTGACGATCCATACCGACTGGGGTGGGCGGGCGCTTCTTCTCTATGCATTCTTCGGGGCGCTGCTGGTGGATGCTGCACCTGTCTGGCCTGCTCGCGGTTGGAATGGTGAGTGGTTTTTCCAGGTAACGCTCATCCCGGTCGAACTGGTCCGTGCGGTGCTCGGACTGTTGCTGGCCTGGTCGATGGTTCGTCTTCTCGAGCTGTACGACGTGGAATCGGAGCGGCGCGAGGCCGAGCGCCGTCGTTTGCGGACGGTCGTGCAGGAAAGGCTGCGGATTGCCCGCGAATTGCATGATGGCGTGCTCCAGTCTCTCTTCGGTGTCGGGCTCGAGCTGGAAAGCCTCAAAGACGATCTTGCCTCGCCGGGGCTTGAGCCGCAGCGGCGGCAGCTGGATGAGCTGGTGGAGAGGCTGGGGCGGATCAGCAGGGAGATCCGCACCCATGTGGCAGGCCTCTACCGGGGCGGGCCCGAGGACGATCCGAGACTCGCATGGGAGGAGTTGGCGGCTGAGTTCGAAAAGAGCTTTCCAGTTCAACTCGAGTTGGATGTGGATTTCCATCTGCTACAACTACTGGCGTCCCCTGCCCGCCGTGAGTTGCTGCAGATCACCCGTGAAG
>JBLNBY010000251.1:0-4140 GCA_050260295.1 Bacteroidota bacterium | reverse complement strand
CAGCAATCCTCGGGACTTACAGCTGGTTATTCAGGAGTTGCAGGCAGCCGGAGTACGGATCGGAGAGGTCTACCGCACGCTCGGCAGTACGGAGTATGTCTGCCGGGTAGTGGCACCCGGTGTTGACCATCTTGACCGCGCCATGGCCAGCTTTCAACGGTTCGAAAACATCCGTGTCAGCTTGCTGGTCCTCACCGAACTGATCTCCCTCTCAGAACCATCACTGGCGAATGGCACACCCGCCCGCCCCCTCTCCGAGCAGCGCCCTCTCGAGCCGGGGACCCGGCTGTACTTCGTCAGCTTGACCGAGTACGACCCCGATCGTACACCTCCGGCTCAGGTCGTGGAATACCTCGCCCAGGCCGGTTACCGGACGCTGGTCGTCGACGCCGTCAACCCCTGGGGCGCTTACTACGCCAGCCGCCGTCTGCCGCTCGCCCCTCACTGCCACGGCCAGGACTTGCTGGCTGCTTTCTGTGAAGCAGGCCGAACCCGCGGGGTCAGCGTCCTCGCGGCTCTTGAGTGCCGGGCACTGCCGCACTTCCTGGCCGCACAGCATCCGAGCTGGTTGCAACGGTACGCCAGCGGTGAAGCGGCGAAAGCCTACGGTTCTTTCTTTCGCGGCTGCTTTCGGGGCAACTGGCAAGAGTGGCTGCGCTCGGTGGTCAAAGAGCTGCTCGAAGCCTATCCCCTGGATGGCCTGGTTGCTCTCAACCCCGAGTATGACCCCTCGGCCTGCTACTGTGACGACTGTCGCAGGGGCTTTCAGACCCACAATGGAATGCAGCTGCCCCAAGACCCCGGCAGCATTGATTACCCGGCCTGGTCTCGCTGGCTGGAATGGAAAGTCGAATCAACCAACCAGTTCGTCGCTTCCTTGACGAACCTGGTGCATGCCCACTCGCCCCGGCACCGCCTGCTCGTCATGAGCGACCAGGCACTCTCCGACCGTTCACAAGCTTATGGCATCCGTCTGCAGCAACTGGCCGAATGGTGCGACAGTGTGGTATGCGCCGGCGAACCGGGTATCCGCAGCTCCGCTCCCCTGTTGGAAGCCCTCGACCGTTGTGAACGGGGTGCTGCTCTCGCGTCGCGCCGCACATTCATTGCCTCGTTGTCGGGCTCCTACGCGCCGTGGACTTTCTACGCCATCCCTGACGAGCCACTGCAGCTTGCTTTCGACCTCATGGCGGCCGCCGGTCAAAACGTAGCCTGTCTTGACCTGGGCCGAGTTGAGGAGCTACATCCCGCCTCCCCCATCGCCGGAGCGGACATCCTCTCCATCCCGCGGCAACCCCTGTGGCACTACTGTGCGCTGGTCTACTCTCCCGAGGACTGGCGCACGGCCGCCGGGCGGCAGGCACGACCTTCTCATGCCGACTGCTTCCGCGGGTTCTACAAGGCACTCACGCGCGCAAGCCTTCCCTTTGAAGTCGTAAGCCTGCCCAAGATGGGTAGTGATCCATCCGCCCTCGAGGAGTTGTCATCCTTCCGGACGCTGATCCTGCCGGCCCTCAACGACCTGCCAATTTCGCTAGCTCGCTGGCTCGTACAATATGTTGAAGCCGGCGGGAGCGTCGTCGGTTCATTCCTGGGGATCCTGAACCAGCCGCAAACGGATGTAGCCATGGTGCTGGAGGACCTCTTCGGTCTGGCGCGGGTCGAACCGCCGGTACAGGTTGAAGCGGCCTATACGCGCATCACTGCCGAGCAGCTTGCGGGGAGTCCTTTCATTCTGCCGGCATACCCGCGCTGGCTGCCGGTCGAAACGGACCAGGCGGAGATCTGGGGGACCGTTGTGGCTCAGGAAAGTACCTGGGGGGGACTCTCCCATACGGATAAACCGGCTCTCGTAGCCACGGTGCGAGGCAAGGGCCGGGCGTTTCTCTTCACTTACCCGTTTGGTACGCTCTACAGCGAGTTTGCCGATCCCGGGTTGGAGGCGCTGTTGCGGGCAGTGCTCTCCTGGGCGGCGGGCGAAGAGCCGCCTATTCAGGTCAAGTCGGAGCGCTCACTGGTCTGCCGCGCCAGCCAACCGGTTGCCCAGCCCGTGAGGGCCTGGATTTACGTGATGGACGGGGATTACGTCTTTGCCCCCCGCCCCTGGCGGCGCCCGCCACAACTCCCGGACGGGAGCGTCCTTCTCCGGCTCCCACGCCGGCCCCGCCGTGCCGCGTGGACACCCTCCGGCCGTGAGTCGTCATGGGAGATAGTGCAAGAACTCCCCGGGAAGCCGGCCAACAGCCCGTACTACGCCTTCTCCGTCTCCGGTATCACGGCCGGCAGCCTGTTAGTCATCGACTTCGAGTGATAGCATTGGCTCATGCCTCAACAAGGCCGATCCAGGCATTGCTATCGTAATATCGTTGGCCGCCCCCGCGCTCAAGAACGGCCGAGTCATAGCCGGGAATCGGAGCATTCTCGTTCCAGCACCGGGGCAACGCCTCTCCCCGACGAGCCTCTTCTTGAGCACCGGCCGCCAGGCCGCTCCCTGCCGCCTGGGACGAGCGGCCTGGGCGTTGGCCGCCGCCAGCGCGGCAGAAAACGGCCAGACGCATCCTACCAGCACCTCGTTCCCACCGCCGTCGGTCTCCACCGCTGCTCCCCCGGCCGGTAACCTTTCCCTAGACAAGGGCGTTCCCGGCACGGCAAACGAGATCAGGATCCGTTCAAAAAGGCGGGCGGTAGTAGTACGGGACGATGCCGTGTGCATCGTTGTCCCTTCTGCAGGCTCGGTTACTGCAAGGGAAAGGATGGCACGGTCAAGGCTGCCAGCCAGCTCTCGACATTACGGCTCACCCAGAAGGAACGCAATCTGGCCACAACCCGTTTGTAACCGTCTTGACCGGGATCGAGCACGGCCACCCGCTGCCGGCAAGCCGGGCAGAGAGCAAGAGAAAGTCTGGTCGCGTGCGACAGGTACGGCTCTTCACACAGGATACAAAAGGCAGTATGGCGGACTACCGCTTTTCCCTGCAGATAGCCGAGCGCCTCTGTTAGCCTTCCTGTATACCGGTAGGCGCGGCGTAGGGCTGACTTGCGCCGGTGCCGGTCGTGTCGATATCCTGGCACGCTCACAGCTCCTTTCCTGGCCCGGCTAGTTGCGCAGACTCGTCAGCGGTGCAGGGATCCGTCCACCCCGGTTGGCCAGAATCTGGCAGCCAAAGTTGGAGACCCGCATCACCGGGCCACCCCCCAGAAGCCCGCCAAAACTGACCGTGTCACCTGCCGTCTTGCCGGGCACAGGTATAATACGCACTGCTGTGGTCTTGTGATTTATCACCCCGATGCTGAGTGCATCGGCGAGTATCCCAACCAGCGTCGTAACGGGGATGTCGCCCGGTACCGGCACCATGTCCAAACCTACCGAACAGACTGCTGTCATCGCCTCCAGCTTCTCGAGGGTGAGCGATCCCCTCTCTACGCCGGTGCACATCTCCTGATCCTCGGTGACCGGGATGAAGCCTCCGCTCAGACCGCCAATGGCTCCGGAAGCCATCGCACCGCCCTTTTTGACCGCGTCGATCAGCAGAGCAAGTGCCGCTGTGGTTCCCGGTGCGCCAACGGAGTCAACACCGATTGCTTCCAGTATCTCGGCAACCGAGTCGCCGACGGCAGGCGTCGGGGCAAGGGAGAGATCAAGGATGCCAAAAGGCACTCCCAACCTCCGGGCCACCTCTCTGCCGACCAGCTCGCCGGCGCGAGCGATCTTGAACGCCGTCCGCTTCACCGCCTCCGCAACCTGGTCGAGAGGTACGTGCGGACCAAGCCGCCGGATGGCCTCGAGTACTACCCCGGGACCGCTGATGCCTACGTTGATCACTGCCTCCGGCTCACCAATTCCGTGAACCGCCCCGGCCATGAAAGGGTTGTCCCCTGGCATATTAGCAAAAGCAACCAGACGAGCACAACCACTTCCATCCGTCGTTGCAGTCTTCTCCGCCGTCAGCTTGATCTGCTCCGCCAGTCGCCGCACCGCCTCCATGTTGATTCCGGCACGACTGCTGGCAGCATTGACCGACGCGCAAACCCGTTCAGTAGCGGCGAGGGAGTCGGCCAGGGAAGCAAGGAAAGCCTCGTCGCCACGGGTGAACCCCTTGTCCACCAGGGCGGAATAGCCGCCGATGAAATTGACCCCCA
>JBLNBY010000250.1:0-11005 GCA_050260295.1 Bacteroidota bacterium | reverse complement strand
TCTCCGGGCGCCAGCCCATCGAATTCGTGCTGGCGGTCCGGCCCATCGTGGTGATCGACGAACCGCAAAGCGTCGACTCGACCGACAAGGCGCAAGAGGCCATCAAGGCGCTCAACCCGCTCTGCACGTTGCGCTACTCCGCCACCCACCGCAACCCGTACAACCTGGTCTACCGGCTCGACCCGGTGCGGGCCTTCGAGCTCAAGCTGGTGAAGCAGATCGTGGTGGCCAGCGCCGCCGCCGAGGGTGCGGCCAACGACGCCTTCGTGCGGGTGGAGCAGATCGACTACCAGAACGGCATCAAGGCCAAGCTGCGCATCCACGTGCAGACGCCGGACGGACCCAGGGAAAAGTCGGTTGCGGTCAAGCAGGGCGCCGACCTTTACGCGCTCTCCAACGAGCGGGCCCACTACCGCGCCGGCTTCGAAGTGGCCGAGATCAACGCCGAGCCAGGAAACGAGTACATCCGTTTCACGAATGGACGTACCCTGCGTCTCGGGGAGGAAATCGGCGGTCTACGCGAGGACGTGTGGCGCGCCCAGCTCAAGCATACCATCAGACGGCACCTGGAGAAGGAGCTGCAGGTTCGGGGCCGCGGCATCAAGGTGCTCACGCTCTTCTTCATCGACCGGGTGGCCAATTACCGCGATTACGACGAAGCCGGCCGGCCGGTGCCGGGCAAGTTGGCCCGGGTGTTCGAGGAGGAGTTGACCGTTCTGGCCAAGGACGAGCGCTACCGGGAACTGACGTGGCTCCGGGAGCCGATCGAGAAGCTTCACAACGGCTACTTCGCCCAGGACAGGAAAGGCATGCTCAAGGATACCCGCGGCGATACCCAGGCGGACGACGAGGTCTACAACCTTATCATGAAGGACAAGGAGCGCCTGCTCTCCCTGGATGAGCCGCTGCGCTTCATCTTCAGCCACTCGGCGCTGCGCGAGGGTTGGGACAATCCCAACGTCTTTCAGATTTGCACGCTCAACGAAACGAAGAGCACGATCAAGAAGCGGCAGGAGATCGGCCGGGGGCTCCGCCTGCCGGTGGACCAGGAGGGCCGGCGGGTCTTCGACGAGACGGTGAACAAGCTCTACGTGATGGCGAACGAGAGCTACGAGGAGTTCGCCCGGGCGCTGCAGACCGAGTACGAGGAAGAGTGCGGAGTGACCTTCGGCAAGGTGCCGCTCACCGCGCTCGCCAAGCTGACCCGGGTAGTAGACGGCGAAGAGAGGCCCATCGGGCGCACGGCCGCCGAGGCAATCCGGGATGCGCTGGTGGCGCAGAAGCTCCTGGACACGGAGGAGCGGATTCAGCCGGCCTTTGATCCGAAGCACAAGGACTTCAGGCTGGAGCTGCCCGAGGAGCAACGCGATCTCGCACCGGCTGTCATCGACCTGCTCTCCCGCTACCAGATCGAGCGCCACATCCGGCGGGAGCGTGACGACGGCCCCAACCGGCTCAAGAAGGAGGTCGTGTTGCGTCCCGAATTCGCGGCCCTTTGGGAACGCATCAAACCCAAGACCACCTACCGGGTGGAATTCGAGACGGACACCCTGGTCCGCAACGCCGTGGCGGCTATCAAACGCATGGAGCGGATCGAGCCGCCCCGGATCCGCGTGACCGCTGGACGACTCGACATTGAAAAGGGCGGTGTCACCGCCGCCGCGGTGAGCGTGGCGGAGGAACGGGCGGAGTACAGCGGTCCCGTCCCCGACCTGCTCGCCTACCTCCAAGATGAAACCGAGCTGACCCGTTCAACGTTGGTGCGCATCTTGAAGGAGTCCGGCCGCTTGCAGGAGTTTTTCAATAACCCTCAGCGGTTCATGGACGTCGTAGCGTCCCTCCTCAAGCATGAGTTGCACCAACTCGTGGTAGATGGAATCAAGTACGAGCGCATCCACGGGACCGGGAGTGAAGCGGAATGGGAGATGCGGGAGTTCAAGAACGAGGAGCTGATCAATTACCTGACAGCCCTGCAGGTCAACAAGTCAGTGTACGAGTACGTCGTGTACGACTCCGAAGTGGAACGCGAGTTCGCCCGGCGCCTGGATGAGCGGGAAGACATTAAGCTTTTTGTGAAGCTGCCCGATTGGTTCAAGGTCGAGACGCCTGTAGGCGAGTACAACCCGGACTGGGCCATTCTCAAGCAGGATGGCCAGGCGCTCTATCTGGTACGAGAAACCAAGGGCACACGCGATTTCCTCAGACTGCGCTCGATCGAAGCCGACAAGGTGCGCTGCGGCAAGAGGCACTTCGAGGCGCTGGGCGTCCCGTTTGACGTGGCGGTGACCGCGGACGAGGTGTGAGGCTTGCCGGACGACCGTCACAGAACGCGTCCCAAGCCGATCCCGACCAGGCAGAATCCCGCCCTCGCCATCGCCGGGCCACGGCCACCGCGGAGTCTCCCCCTCGTCGCCGGACCCCTCGGTGCCTGCTAGAGGTGCGCACGTCGGACAACCCCATTCTACGAGAGCCGCTGGTCAGCGGGTGTCGCCAAATGCCATGATGAGCGAGTTACAGGCTCAGCAAGTCGCACCAGTCCGCCGGAAAACCAAGGAGGGCCAGATCCACGTCGGCTTCATACTCTTCGACCAGCGCCTCCAGAGGGCGGAGAAACTCGGCTGACCAGATATCGGCCTGCCGGGCGGCATACAGGTGCTTCATCACGTAGAGGTGGTCGAAAAGGCGCCCGCTGAGCGTGCGGTAGGGTCCGTCAGGCAAGCGGGGCAATGAAGGGAACCGGGCGAAGTACAGACGCCCATAGAGAACTTGGAAAGCATGCCGAACGAGAAAAACTCCACCGCGGCCCAAAGTGGCAGTACTCCGCCGTAGTTGTCGAAGTGGTGGCGAATGACCAGATGCTCATCGTTCGTCCGAAGCGTGCGGGAGAATCCTTCCAGAAACTTCGTGTGGAAGTCTGCCCAGGCAAAGTTCGCCGTCGCATAGTACCCGTCCGACCCATGAGCGTGTGCGTGTCTGTAAGCGATGACGGTACGGAGCATCACTTCGAGAGGCTCGAAGATGGAGAGGATCAGTGCCCGGAGCCGACGGTTGAACTCGTATATGCGGCGGATGGCCTCAAAGCTTGTTCCCGGTCTGCAGCTCTCCCCGTGGTAGGAGGTTTAAGGGCCTTCACTGAACCGCCACCATTGTCTCCCATGCTTTCCTCAGGAAAAGAAAAGTCCCACCCTGGTACGCTTTCGATGAAGAGGCGTGGTGGGCTCTGTCAATTGCATAGTACGGCGAGCCGGATACGCTTGTCAATGGTTCGCGGTCTCGCCAGTCCGTAGACAAAAGAAGAATCGACTTCTCGGTCAATCCAGCGCAGCAGGTGATCTTCGGGCACCCTCTCCGCCAGGGAGAATAGTGGAAGACCTTGGGTTGGACATCCTTGCGCCGCATCATCGTGCCTCACCGCCCACTGTAGGAGGTCTCCGCGCGACTGCCAGCCCCCCTGCTTCGTGAGTTCGGCAACAGCTCCACCGGCGCTACTGGTCCATTTTACAACCGGCGGCGACACCTTGGTTTACGAGCCTGGAGATTATAGCAGTTTCCGTCTCAGTGCGGTGTCCTTCGCAACCCCAATTCCGCGACGACTTCATCCACCAGCCCGTCGATCTCCGAGGCTGTGAGGTGCTTGGTCTCGAGCACGTTGTGTTTGGCGTCGAACTCTTCCCAGCGGTCGGTCAGAATCTTGAGGCCCAACTCCCGGGCGTGCTGATAGAAGTGAGTGCCGGGGTACGGAGTGGTATAGGAGAGCAGCAGCTTTCCGCCCAGGCCGGAGAGGCGTTTCATGAACGCGGCGGTTTCCCGGATGGTCTCTCGCGTATCCTCGGGAAAGGGCATCATGAACGAGCAGGCGACCTCGATCCCTGCTCCGACCGCGGCCTGCACTGCCTCCACCGCCTGGTCCTTCTGGATGTGCTTCACGGAGTCCAGGATCTCCTGGGAGCCCGACTCGATCCCGTATTGGATGGCCCGGCAGCCCGCTCCGGCCATCTCTTCGAGCAGCGTCCGGTCGACTGCGTCCACCCGGGTGGCGCATCCCCATTCCAGAGGGTACGGGAGCTCCGTCAGGAGGCCGAGGAGTTCGTGCACCCACTTGCGATTCAGGGTGAAGATGTCATCGGAGAAGAACACGTAGCTCGCTCCGTACTCCCCCATCAGCATCCTGACCTCGTCCATGATGAGCCGGGGAGTCCGCGGCCGGCGATGGCCCTGCCAGATGAAAGAGGCCGAACAGAAGGGGCACCTGAACGGGCAGCCGCCCCGGGCGGTCAGAACGTTCCAGCGGTCCTGGTAGAAATCGAGGGGAAAGAGGTCCCGGGCCGGCCAGGGTAGGGAGTCCGGATCAAGCGGTTCACGGCGTTCGTTCACGTGCAACTCCCGGCCCCGTTTGTAGCCCAGGCCCTTGATCTGGGCCAAATCGCCTTCACCGGTACCCAGGTGGTCGACCAGCTCCGCCATGGTCGCCTCACCCTCCCCGACCACCACGAAGTCCACCGCGTCCTCCGCCAGCACCTCGTCGGGCATGATGCTCGGATGCGCACCGCCGAAGACCACCTGGACGTTTGGATCCAGCTCTTTGACCCTCCGGGCGATCTTCAGCCCGTTCGGGTAAGTCTCGGTGTGCGCCGAGATGCCCACGACCTCCGGGTGGTCCTGCTGGATCAGGTTCTCCACTCGCTGCAGGCTGAGCCCGCTTATGTTGAAATCGGTGGCGTTGACCGCGTGCCCGTCCTGACGCAGGACGGCGGCGATGTACGCCAGACCGAGCGGCGGCGCGAGCCGGGCGTGAGGACTTGGCCGGCCGACGGGTGCGTTGATTAGCGCGATTCTCAAGCTGGTCGCCCCTTCTCGTGACAACCTCCCCAGCAAGGGAAGGGCACTGCCCAAGCAGTGCCCTGACCCCTCCCGGGGCGTTGCTAGGCCTGTTCGGTCGTTTCTCCGGTTCGTCCTCCGGACTCTTCGGCGGCGATGATCTCCCGGCACTGCGCGAGCCGCTCACCCATGAGATCCCGGATTCGCCACGCCTGGTCTGCCCCGCAGGTGCCCACCTTTATGGCCTCGGCCACTCGGTCGGCAAGTTCCACGTCACCCATCACGGTTCGGATCCACTCTTCCAGCCGCACGAAATCCATGCGCGGGTCACGGTCGGTGAGCAGCCCGTGGATCTCGGCGAAGCTGTACATCGTTTGGGACATCGGCCCTGCGTGCTCGCGCACCCGAGCTCCCACCATGCGGTGCTCGAACCCGACTTCCGTCAGGATGCGCTGGGCCAATTCCCGGGAAGGTGTGGACAACGCCATGCTCTCACTTCCCCAGCTTGTTGTTGGCCTCGAGTTCATCGGCGACTTCCTTCAGTCCCAGCTTCTCCAGGGTCTCGCGGGTGGGCCACCCGGTGGCCGTATCCCACCCCTCCGCCTTGTAGAACTGCGTTTTCCACTCCTCAAACTTTTCCTTGTCGATGCAGCGGCCGGTGACGTTGATGTACTTCCACTCGCCGTTTTCCCGCCCCGGCAGCCAGTACGAACCGTAGTCCCCCCCGGCGAACGGGACTTGGTAGATATACGGAGAGAAGTGGACCATGTCCCGGTGCCGCCCTTGAAGAGTCCAGATGGCGTTGTCGAGGTTCCAGATTTTCCGTCCGAGTTCGACCCCTTCCTCGAAGGTGAGCTTCCGTCCGGTGACGTTTTCGAAGAACCGGGGCTCCCCGTCCGGCGTAATCCCGATGTTGTCTTTCGCGCTGGCATTGAAGAAGTCGGGCCAGCGGAAGTCGCAGTACAGAGCGGACTCCTTCCAGAACCGGGTGTAGTGCCTATGCCAGAGCACGAGTTTCACCATATGCTCCGAATAGGCGTTCTCCGTGCTGTAGTCCAGCATCAACTGGTCACCTTCGTACGGTCTCAGCTTGTCGCTGATGATCTTCGTAACCTGATCGGCGGAGAGATACGGCTGCTGACCGCGCCAGATCGCCTTCGACGGATCCCAATACAGTCCGTTGAAGTCGTGCTCGTTGATGTCGCGGTCGCCGAGGATCGTGCCGTAGCCCCACTCCAGTTCGGCCCGGGGGTCGTAGGCGTGTTCCGGCAGACCCCAGTACGGATAGGGCAGAACGCCGGAGGCTGAGTCAGCTTCCAGACGTCCCCAGCGCTTCGCCGCCCGGAAAAACCCCTCGGCCATGTCGTCGCCGACGCCCTCCCGGTAGGCAATCATGTGCAGGAACTGATCGACGAAGTCCACTTCACCCAGCCGGTTGAAGTCGAGCGGACAGTCGATCTGCTTGCCCGGGCCGAAGACCCCCATCTTGTTGAGGTCGCGGATGTACTGCAGACCACGGAAGGCCTCATAGGCGTTGATTCCGTACTTCTGCAAAAGGTCCGAGGCGATGTGTGCGGCGGAGGTCTGCTTCCCGTGCTTGGCCAGGTCGAACCCTCCGTAGAAAGAGGTCTCGACGCAGGACGACTCGTTTCCGTGAGACTCGGGATAACGTCCACGGCAGCCCGAGATGCACCCGAAGCAAGACTGTGGCCGTCCGCCTTCCGGCTTCTGCCAGAAAGACACCACTGCCGGGTTGGTGCCAAACCGGCCGCCCGTCCAACCCGTGGTCGGCTGGTCGGGATCCATGGCGTAGTTCTCCTTTGACCACAACCGGCTCTCGAAGAGAGCCCCGGGATCGGCGACCGAGACGCTCCCCGTGCCGACCACGCTGATCGCCTTGAGGTTCTTGGCCCCCCAGACCCCACCGAAGCCACCTTGGCCCGAACCGTTCCCGGCGTCGTGGACGAGGCAGGCCGTCCGACTCAAGTGTTCACCGGCGGGACCAATGGTCAGGATGGCAGCCCGTTGTGTGGTCCGCCCCTTGTCCCGGGCCGTTCCGCTCTCCCGCCATTCGGTGTAACCGCGGGTCGACTGGCGCCGCCAAATCTCCTCCTGGGTCGCCCACGTGTCAAGACCCCAGAGCCAGGAGGCGTCTTCGATCCGCGCGTCCCCGTCCACGATGTCGATCCAGACCGGCTTGTCCGCCTTGCCCTCGATCACTATCCCGTCCCAGCCGGCAAACTTCAACATGGCAGAGAAACGTCCGCCGAAGTTGGAGCGGGTGAACCACTCGACCGGGTAGGACTGTACGCCGATCCCTTGCACTTCGGTCCGCCCGGAGCAGGATGGCGTGATGGTCCCCGAAAGCGGCGAAGTCATGATGGTGACCACGTTGGCGGGGTCGAATCCGCTGATGTCCTTCTTCTTGCACAGGTCCCAAAAGATGGCCGAGCCGAGACCATGGCCGCCCACCCACTTGTCGGCGTACTTGTCCGTGTCGATGGTGGATACCTTGCGGGTGGTCAAGTCGACCCTCAGGATTTTGCCGGTGTATCCGTACATTTCAATGCCTCCTACGCTTATTGCCGGTGCGAATCCAGCCCTTTAGTCGGTTGACCAGCCCAGCGCACGCCAGGCCTCGCCGCGGAAATTGACCTTGTAGCCTGCGTCTCCCGTCTGCGTGGGAATCTCCCGGGTGAACTTGATGGCGCCCACCGGACAGACCTTGACGCAGGCCTGCTCCCCGTCAGGACCGCCCTTGTGGTTCTTCCAGTACGGGGCGTTCGCACAGAGATCGCACTTCTGGGAGTGCTTGGCTTCGAAGTTCCACAGCACCCGGGTAGGCTGCTGCGGGCAGGCCTCGACACAACGCTGGCAACCGATGCACTTGCGCTCGTCGACGAGGCGGACGTTGCCATACTTCTTTTCCGCGTGCAAAGCCCCCGTCGGGCACGCTTCGACGCAGGCCGGGAAAGTGCACTGCCGGCATTGATTGATGTCCAGGTCGAACGGAAACTTCTCGAAAGGGTTCTGCATGACCTGGATCCGCGCCAGCGAGAGGTTCTCTTTTCCCTCGTGCACCAGGGAGCAGGCAAGCATGCACGTGTCGCACCCCTGGCACTTCTTGGTGTCCACCAGGATGTACCCTTCCGACGCCGGAATCGCCGCAACTCCGTTATCCAGCCAGATGACGCGGGGCAGTTCCCCCAAGCCGATGCCCACGGCCACCGCACCGGCCATTTTCAGGAACTGTCGGCGCGATACTTCCTTATTCTGGTTTTTATCTTCGCTCTCTGCCATTATCCCTTTCCCCTTTCTCTCGCCTGGGAGAACTGCTATCCCCGGGAACCAACGGGAAGACCTGCGCCGCCGGTCAAGGCGCCACGCTTGTCCTCGGGAGCGGCCTGAGCCTCGCCAGCCCGGCCCGCGACTTCCCGGTACCATTTCGGGTGATGATGCTTGGCGTAGTCCTCGGTCACGTAGCCGGTCATCATCGAGCGCAGGAGCGGCCAGGACCACGGCACGAGGGAAGAGAAGAAGACGTGTGCCGCCAACATCAGGACCATGTAGAGGGAGAGCAGATCGTGGAGGAACGTCACGGGTCCCATGAGCGCGCCAGGGAGGGGCAGCACGTATGCAGATACCTTCACCGCGCCGGTCAAGAGGATACCAACCACGCCGGCCACCCAGCCGACATACGACAACCGCTCGCTGGCCAGGTACTTCCCTTCTTCCGGGGAAGGGCCGGGCTTCAGTCCAAGGATGCACGCATAGTGGAGCAAAGCGTTCCGAAAGTCATCCCGCTCCGGCCAGTGCTCCCCCAGCCGGTGGCCGAGCCAGGATTCGGTGTGGTAGTAGAAGTTGACGAAGACGAAGACTACCACTCCCACGAAGTGCAGATTCAGCATGAACCCTGAGCTTTGGGCGCCCGTTACCAGCCTCGGGACAAACAGAAAGCCGAGTAGGGTCCCGGTGACCATGAGCAGCACGGTTGACGTGGCATGCGCCGTGTGCTCGAAGAACGCCACCTCGTCATGGCGAAGTATCTGACCGCGCCGGGCGCCCGGCGCTCCCTCGGCCCGCCGCAACGAAGCCCCGAAGTAGATCCCCAGCAGCGCGGCGACTGGTATGAGCCACGTTGCCGACTTGAACAGCAGCGGATAAGTATAGGACCCGGCGAAGATGGCCCGGTAGATGTGCAGCCGCGAGAAGCGGAAGGCCGCGTACACCCCCACGCCCAAGACCGCCAATAGTTCAAGCGCGATCGCAAGTCGCTTTGGCATGTTCACCCTCCTTGTCCGTACACGTGAGACTGAAGCCGGATCCGCAGCCAATGCCCACCCTGCCGCTACCCGCCGGCGATCTGCGTCGCGGCTGTCGCCATCCCGTCACGCATGGATGACCCCCCTTTTCGGAAACCGTTTTGTTCCGGCCCACAACGTAAACCCCGTGAACCACGCGCGGTGATCAACCAGTTGGTTGACCAAGTCAATAATCGCCTGACTCAAATGGTTGACCTTGTTAACAATATGGTTTCGTGACATTGTTCCTTGGTTCACGGAAGCCGGCCAAATAAGTACCTGTTACTCTGTGGAACCCGAACGTGAGGCGAGAACGTCCTTCAATCGCGTCAGGTAGTCGATGATCGCCGGCCGTGCCTGCAACGTCGCGGGATCCACTCTGCTGGCGATTTCGCGCCTGATCTCGTCGTAGGCCTCCTCGACGCCATCGAACACCGCTCTTCCGAGGAGAGTCAACGAGATCACCACATCCCGGCGGTTCCTCTTCATCTTGAGCCGCTGCACAAGGCCCTTCTTCTCGAGCTTCTGGGTCATCTTGCAGACGGCGCTCTTGGAAACGTTCAGTCTCCGCGCAACTTCGGTGACGTTCAGCTCCGGATTCTCGCCGATGACCCGGAGGGCACGGACCTCCGACGGGAAAATCTCTGTGCCCTGATGGTGCAAACGGTGCTTCTCATACTGCGCTACGACATTGAGCAGCTGATCGACGACTTCAACCAGTCGATGTTGTTCGGATGAATACTCCTCCAAGCGTTCCACCTGCGTTTTCTTTGGATTGCTGCAGCAGCAATACTCCGAAAACCCCGGGGGTTCCTGTAAGATGTTGACCAGCTCAACAATTTGCCTGCCACACCCTCAGTAGTTGGAATTTCCCCCACCGTCAGGTTGCACCTGCCCAATAGCGCTTGTTGTCCATAATCGGAATACAGATTGTCCATTTTTGGACATCCCGTTTCTGGAATCTCCGAGTGACCACATTTCAAGCGGACCCCGACGGCAACTTCGCGTTGTCGGGAAGGGGGCTGACCGGTAACAGGATCGTCTCCGCAGTCTTTCCGACCGGCAACGGGAGCCAGTTGGTACGGCGCGTGCTCGGCGCTGGCTAGAACGCTGCTCGGACCTTGAACGTCACCCTGGAGAGCACGTTCGCCGTCAACGAAATGGTCGACATGTTGAAGCGCTGCTCAATCACCAGCAAGCCATACTGAGAAGCGACGCAGTCATCAGGGGGGTTCTTCGAGTACTGCAATCCCCTCTCAGAGCACCATTCGTGCAGACCAGGTCATGGAGGGCTCCGAGAAGACTGCTGGTCGCCGTTGCTTCATCTTCCCGGTCTGGGCCGCGAACCGATTGCCTACGGTTTTCGATACCAGCGAGACAGTCTCCTGTAAAAGACTAGAAGGCCAGGCAGCGTCCTCCGAGGAGCGCCCGTGCACCTCCTGAGAGTGCGTTGGCAGCCGCGCTCCTGTGAGACGCCTCTCTGAAAGCGTGGTGAAAAAGTCCGGCTTAGAGCAATGGAAACCGGCCCCGCCCGGCGAATTATTCCTATAAGCCATGAGCCGAGGAGGCAGGCCATGCTGGGGAAGCAGGCTCCACAGAGAAGTGTGTCCCAACTCGTAGACCTGGAGGACTTGGTACCCCAGGGTCACCTGGTGCGCCGGATCGACCGAGCGATCAACCTGTCTTTCATCCGGGAGCGGGTGGCGCCGCCGTACAGCGAGGGATGGGGGCGGCCCTCCATCGACCCAAAACTGGCGTTGCGCATGATACTGCTGGGATACCTGTTCGACCTGTCGGACCACAAGCTGTGCGAGGAAGTCCGCATGCATGCGGGTTTCCGGTGGTTCTGCCGGCTGGAGTTCCAAGACCCGGTGCCCGACCGGACC
>JBLNBY010000249.1:0-5676 GCA_050260295.1 Bacteroidota bacterium | reverse complement strand
GGCCAACAGCCCGGCAGCCTGCGCTTGGGCCACCAGTTCGGCAGCCTGTTCGAAACCGACCCGCAACCCGTCTTCCCCAGCCAATTCGAGCTCATGCCGTATCTTCTCCGGAATCGAGATTCCTGGTACCTCGTTGTGCAAATACTCGGCATGTTTGAAACTGTGGAGCGGCATGACACCGAGCAGCAACGGGATCGGGCATCCGCCCAGTTTGTCCAGGGCTCTTTCCAAGGCCGACAGCTCGTAGACCGGCTGGGTCATGGCAAACTGAGCCCCCGCTTCCAACTTGTTGCGAAAATGGGCGATCTCCTTGTCCAGATCCTCAGCGTTGGGGCTCAGGGCACAACCAATCGTAAAGCCGGTTGGCCGGCCGATGGGGTTGCCGGCTACATCCTGGCCCCGGTTGAGCTCACTCAAAACCCGGATCAGTCCCACGGAATCCACATCGTAGACAGGCTTGGCCCGGGCCACGTTGCCCAGCGCCGGCGGATCGCCGGTCAGGGCCAGCACATTCTTGAGCCCGAGCGCATGCGCCCCCAAGAGGTCCGATTGGACCGCCATCAGGTTACGGTCCCGCGCCGTGAAGTGAACTATCGTCTCCACGCCCACCTGATGCTCGATGAGGAAGGCTGCGGCCACCGCTCCCATCCGCACCCGCGCCATGGGGCTGTCGGCCACGTTGATGACGTCTACCCCTGCTTCCCGCAGTGCAGAGGCCGCCTGCAAATACTTCCTGGCCACCGAACCCCGCGGCGGGTCAAGCTCTACACTAACTATGAACTGCCGTCCGAGTTTCTCCCGGAACGCGGCCACCGGCGTGCCTGCCGGTGTCTTAACCGGTAGCAAACTCTTGCCCGCTGCCGGCACTCCCGCCACCTCAGCCGCTTCAGCTGCTACCATGGTTGTTGCCGGCGTCACCCCGGTCATTGTTGCCCGGGCCGTGGCGGATGTCTGTGCCATCGCCCCTGGCGATGCTCCCGCCGAGCTTGGCCCCCGGGGCGCCATAGAGCCAGCGCCAGATCCCGGCCCTCCGGCCACGGCCGCTCGCACAGCCACGCCACCACCTGTCCGCAAAGCCGCGTCCATGGCTTGAATATGCTCGGGCGTCGTACCGCAGCACCCGCCGATAAGCCGGACACCGGCCTCTACCAACGGCTGAACTTGCTCCGCCAAATACCTGGGTCCGGCCGCGTAGAAAAGCCGTCCTCCCCGGTACCGGGGCAGGCCCGCATTGGGCATGGCAGACCAGAAGGCCGTAAAAGATAGCGCCTGCCGCAGGCGGTCCAGCACCTCCACGAGATAGGCAACGCCACTGCCACAGTTGAGCCCGATGACCTCAGGCCGCTCCGCCCCGGCCAGCCGGGCCAGGTACGCTGCCACCGCCTCGGGGGTGTACCCAGAGGCAGTGACGAACTCTCCTTCGCCGTTGCTGCTCAATGTCAGGCGGCTGTGCAACCCCTCCTGCACCCCGGAGGGCCAGAAGGCAAACTCGACAACCACGGGCAGGCGGCAAAGCTCCCGGGCAGCCCGGACCGCGGCGACGGTCTCCCGGGGGTCGGCCTGGGTTTCAATGATGAAAAGATCAACCCCGCCCGCCAGCAGCGCTTCCATCTGTTCACGATAGGCGGCTCGCAAGAGCTCGTCATCTGCCTCCTGTGCCCCCTCCCCCGGTATCCCCACCGGCCCGACCGCCCCGGCCACCAGCACCGGCTCACCGGCGATCTCCCGAGCCGCCCGGGCCAGCTTCGCCCCCCAGAGGTTGATATCCCAGACCTTGTCCTCCAGTCCGCGGCTTGCGAGCTGAAGACGATTGGCGGCGTAGGTGTTGGTCTCGATCAACCTCGCTCCGGCCAACACGTAATCGAGATGGGCCTGCTGTACCATCTCCCGGTGAGTCAGGTTGAGGAGCTCGAGCCCCCCCTCGCCGGCCGCTCCTCGGGAATAGAGCAGTGTACCCATGGCGCCATCGGCCAGCACCACTCCTTGCTCAAGAAAGTCGAGGAGTCCTCGCGCTCCCCCACTGCCTGCAGAAGCCACTACCCGCCGCCCCCTTCGTTCGCGTTACATTTCATCGTAGCGGCCGTCCATAAAGTTGACAACCCGAACTATGCCAAAGCCACGAAGTCAATAGCAGGGACAAGCAGAGCCGGCCACTCACTGCGCTTGGCCGGCTCCCTTGCATCCGAGATTACAGCTTTTGGGGGCTAACTATGGCCCGGATCTGCCGGACCACACCATGGCGTCTTACAGCGCGGTCACCTTTACGTTCCGGACCTCGCCCCGGACGAAGTCGAAACGGAAACCGATCCGTCCGGCAGGGTAGACCGCCTCGGGATCTTCGACCTGAGCAACCTGCTCACCGTTCACGAAGATCGCCAGTTGGTTGCCCCGTACCTCGACCCGCACATGTGTGAGCGTATCAAGGGGAATACCCGCCTTGGCATCCCAGACTTCACCCAGAATCTCCCGCACGTCCCAGTTGCCATCGAAACGGAAGATCATCGCCCCATCGGCCAGGAACGAAACGCCGTACCCGTACCAGAGCTCGTTCATGCGCAGGAAGAACCGGAAGTTGCCGTATTGCGGATACTCGCGGATGATAACGTCGGCCTCGACGGCATAATCAGTCCAGTTTTCGTCTCCGGCAAAGGCATTGCCAAATCCGACGGGGTCGAAAACCATCGCCTTGGCATCCGGGTCGACGAAGAAGTTGTCGGGAGTCCCCCCTGTCCCGCTGTCGAGATACCAGTTGTCGAGACCAGCCGAAAAGTCATCCTGGAAAAGCACATCGCCTGGCGCGGCCAGGGTGACCATTCCTGCAGCGAGAACCAACGCCGTCAGCATTCCTGCCAGCAACAAGCCTTTTCTCAGACTCGACATCACCCGTCACTCCTTTGCATCGATGTTCGGACACCCCTGGTGAACGGCCTGCAATGCCTGCCTTCGCCCTCTCGCCCCCTCGCGACCGCAACCCGTCGTCATAATTTTTAGCCTGGACAGTCAGGAATCCTGCCTGCCAACCAACTAAACTTCATCGCTTGCGCAGAAGTGCCCCCACCTTGTCGTCCAGTTCTTTCATGACCTGTTCCACAGGTTTCTGCCCTGTCCACAGCGCACCGATAGTAGGTCCGAGGACGTCCTTGATGTCGATCCAGGAGTCGATAACATGGTCCACCGATTCCCGTCCATAACGCTGCGCTCCTTCGAGAGCAACCAAAACATCCTGCGCCCGCATGTGTCCGGACAGGTCGGCTACTCGCTTGACGTAGTCGAGCACTGCGGAACGGCGTGCCGGCGGAAAGTGAGCGATGCTGGCATAACTCTTCATCGCGTCCTTACCGGTGATAAACTTGACGAACGCCCAGGCTGCTTCCGGATCCCGCGTCTGGCTGCTCACCATCCAGGGATCGGTAAACACGATGTCGGCCGGTTTCACACCGCTCTGCCCGCGGGGCACAGCCGCCATCCCCCAGCCAAACCTGCGCTTGTTGGTTTGGCCCAGCACCGACCACGGTCCATCGCCAAGCAACATGCCCACCTGGCCATTGAGGAATGCCGCCGACGCCCCGGGCGCGACACTCAGTGGCCACGCGACCTTATCTCTATAAATGAGATCCACTGCGGACTGGTAGGCACGGATGTTCTCGGTCCGGGAAAACGTCACACGCGTGAGATGCCCGGTAAGGTAGCCCTCTTCGTCGAACCAGTCACCACCAAACATCCAGGGATAGGCGATATCCAGGTAGAGCCAGTTGATCACGGACACGCCGGCCTGCGTCATCCTCGAGCCACTCCAGCGGGTCATCTTCCGGGCCATCTCGTTCATGCGCTCCCATGTCCACGATGTGTCATCCCAAGAGAGGGGTGGAAGCTTGAGGCCCGCGGACTCGATCAGATCAGCGTTATAGAAGAGCCAGCTCCCCACGGACATGAAAGGAATGCCCCACTGCTTCTTGCCGTCGCGATAGGCATTCCAGGCAGCCGGGAAAAAGTCCTCGATGTCGAGCTCAGCCTTGTCGCGTTCGATGTAAGGAGAAAGGTCGAGCAGCCACCCGAGCCGTTCATAACTGCGGACTGCCCCACCCTCATCCCAAACGTCGGGCGGAGTCCCGGCGACCCATAGTGAGGTAAGCTTGGAGTAGTAGTCGCTGCCGGCGTCGGTTATCACCTCGACGTCGATGTCCGGATGGAGCTGCTCGAACCGGGCAATCTGCCGCTGCTCCCAATCGAGCTTGAGCTGATCAGCGGCCATAAGAAAGACCGTGATCTTCCGGGCCGGTCCTGCTTGCACCTCGCGCACCGGGACACCGCTCAACGAAGCCGTGATTCCAACGGCAACTGCCACCGCCAGCAAGTGTACCAACAGCGGAGAACCGTTGCTTGCGTCATTGCCAGCGTGATTGCGTCCAGGACTGGTTCTAGGATGCTTCCGACAGAATGAGCCAGCGCGAGCCCTCAGCATTCCGAACACGCCCCCTTATTTCACTTTTCCCCATCACTGGTTCGACGTGGTAGGCCACTTCCCTGCGGGGGATGTGAGGTATGCTCTGTTTCGACAGGAAGCAACGCTTATCACAAGGGGGGTGGGCTGCGAGGCCCGGTCAGTAACGTCGGTGGAGAGTAGTTGAACACGAACAACGCAAACCGCGCCAGCTCTTCTGCCAGCACGGCTTGCGTCGCAACTACCGCTACTTCTACCGTCACTACTTCCGTTATTACTTCAGAAGTTTCACGAACTGTATCAGTTGCTCAGCAGTAATAGCTGGATTCAACGCCCAAACGCGGAGTGAGCGATCACCGGTAGACATCAGCAACTGCCACCTGCCTAAAGCCTGAATGAGCATGGCTGGTTGGCCACTGACTTCGGTTGCAATGACTGCCATTGAGACGAGTTCTCGTCCCTGTGTGTTGTTTTCACCACATGATACTGGACAAGGGAAAGTTGTACTAACCCAGGGTTGTTGAGCACCAGACACCTGCGATATCTCTAACACTTTGGGGATTTCGAGACGCACCCATCGCTCGGAAACCTGCATCGTGACTACAGTGCCCAGGTCAACTCCAGGAGCGACAATATCCAAAGCCTCCTGGGTTGGTAAAAGCAACTCGTCCTCGTAGTGTCCAATAACCTCGCTCAACGGCAATTCCTTGACCTCTGGCATTGGTTGTGACACCGATTGCTTCGTGGGCTCACTTTCAACCTGTGACCCAGGCAGCGACGCACCTTCCACTACGTGTATTTCAAAACATGGGCCAAGCTCCCGATAGGTTGATGAGTCCGCCGCTACTGCCGGGGAGACGACTCCCACCATTACCGTCATGACAGCAAGCATGGCTACAACCACCCGCTGACCCATTGCTATACCTCCTTTTCTGATAGCTAACGACCGTAATGCAACCATCACCCAGGGCCGACTACCGTCATTGTTTTAAGAAGATTGCTCGGCTGGCTAACACCTTCCTCCATGTACTCGTGAGAGTAACCACAGTAGTAGCACGACTCTCGATAAATCGGATTACAGAGACTGGCATCTGGTTGATATCCTGTCAGTTCACGGGACAAGGAATGCGGCTGCGGAGCTCCCACTTGCTCAAAATCCCCACAATCGCGACAACCCCAGAAGCTGACTGTCCACTGGGATGTCGAATCGTACGCATACCATGACGAGGAACAAT
>JBLNBY010000248.1:0-2727 GCA_050260295.1 Bacteroidota bacterium | reverse complement strand
CCCCCTTTACCGGCCTCTGCCAGGTGATCAAGCCGGACGGCCTCTACCGCAGCCAGCAGCGGTTCGGTATGTACCGCTGGCACATCATGGATCCGATTCGGTTCGGGCAGGATTTGCGGGTTACCATTCAGGCGCTCGGCTGGCGCAGCGAAGGCCGCTACCTGCCGCTGCAGGACGATATCGCCTCCACGGCCTTCTGGTACCAGACTGAACCGCATACTCCCCACCCGCCGCTGCCGGACAAGGATGGGCTGGAGGTGATCTGAAGCTAACGGGCCTGGGTCGGGCCCGGGACGGCACTGGGCATCCGGACCAAGGAGGCGGCAAGGGAGATAACGGGCGGCAGGGATCACAGTGATCAGGAAGCGTGTTTCCCCCTGCCGCCTCCCTATGGCCCGCCTTGCATGCGTGGACATCTTTTCGCCCGGCAACCGCCACTTCACGCCGCGTCAAATCCTTACATCACATCAACCTCACAAGTCCAAGCTTTCGTGGACCTGAAAGGTAGCCATGGCGGCCCATATCCCGCTGGCGTGGCTGTCCAATGTAATGGTTCACCACTCCGAACCTCACATGTACAGGCACAATCCAGCTGTCACCGAGTAGGATACAGCACTGAACAGTACCAGAGACCAGGAGGGACTGACATGTGTGGAATCGCCGGCTGGATTGACTGGGACGCCGATTTGACTCAACGCCGCGACACCATCGCTGCCATGACCGACACCCTGGCGTCCCGGGGTCCGGACGCATCCGGAGTCTGGCTCTCACCCAGAGCAGCGTTGGGCCACCGGCGGCTGATCGTCGTCGACCCCGAAGGCGGCATCCAACCCATGACCCGCCGCCGTGGCGATAGATCTTACACCATCGTATACAACGGAGAGCTCTATAACACGACTGAGCTGCGGCAGGAACTCCAGAATCTCGGCCACTCCTTCCTCACGCGGTCCGATACCGAAGTTCTGCTGATATCCTTCATCGAGTGGGGACCGGCCTGTGTCGAGCACCTCAACGGCATTTTCGCCTTTGCCGTCTGGGATGAAGCAAACCAAAGCCTTTTCCTCGCCCGCGACCGGCTGGGCGTCAAGCCGCTATTCTACGCCCAACGGGGCAGTGCCTTCCTTTTCGCTTCCGAGCTGAAGGCGCTCCTGGCCCACCCGCTGGTCGAGCCAATCCTGGACGATGAGGGCCTGGCAGAGGTCTTCGTCCTCGGACCGTCCCGAACACCGGGCCATGGGGTCTTCCGGGATGTCCGGGAGTTACGGCCAGGCTACTGGCTGCTTCACAACGGGAACGGCACCCGTCTTCACCAGTATTGGGCCCTGGAGAGTCGTCCCCATACCGACGACCTCGAGACGACCACCGAGACAGTTCGCACTCTCGTGATCGATGCAGTACGTCGGCAGCTCGTATCGGATGTTCCTCTCGCCACACTGCTCTCGGGTGGGCTCGACTCCAGCATCATCACGGTCGTCGCCGCGGGCGCTTTCCAGGACGAGGGGCGGGGGCGACTTCATACCTGGTCCATCGACTACCGGGACAACGACCGCTATTTCCAGCCCGGTGAGTTCCAACCCAACGCCGATGCTCCCTGGATTCAGCTGGTATCAGAGTTCGCCGGCACCCACCACCACCATGTGGTGATCGACACCCATGATCTCGTTGAAGCCCTTACCACCGCCGTACACGGCCGTGACCTGCCGGGAATGGCCGACGTGGACGCCTCCCTCTACCTCTTCTGCCGGGAGGTCAAAAAGGAGTTTACGGTGGTCCTCTCCGGCGAGTGCGCCGATGAGATCTTCGGAGGATATCCCTGGTTCCACCAGGAGGATTTGCTCAATACGGAAACATTCCCGTGGATCCGCAGGACGCAGCAGCGGTTCAAACTGTTGAGCCACGAATTGCAGAGCCGGCTCCGGCCGGACGAGTATATTGCTGAACGGTACAGGCAAACCGCAAGCGAGGTGCCGCGACTGCCCGGCGAGGACCCCCTCGAGGCCCGCCGACGGGAGATGTTCTACCTCAACCTGACCTGGTTCATGGCCACACTGCTGGACCGGAAGGACAGGATGGGCATGCTCACCGGGCTGGAAGCCCGCGTCCCATACGCTGACCACCGGATCGTGGAGTATGTCTGGAACATCCCTTGGGCCATGAAGATGACCGGCAACCGGGAAAAAGGGATACTCCGCCGGGCCATGCGCGGGGTTCTTCCCGACGACGTCCTGTACCGCAAAAAGAGTCCCTATCCCAAGACGCACCACCCGGCTTACTTCCGGGCTGTACGGGACTGGGTGCTGGACATCCTGGCGGACCCGGCTGCCCCTCTCCATCAGGTAGTCGATGCGGGGGCAGTGCGAACCCTCGCTTTGACAAGTGACCCACCGGGTGGCGGAGGCAAGCCGTGGTTCGGCCAGCTGATGGCGCTTCCCCAGCTATTCGCCTTCCTCGGGCAGGTGAACACCTGGCTGCAGGAGTACCGGGTCACAATTCACTGACCCACGTCGAAGCTTCATATACTCGATGAGCAGCCGGTCGAACTCTGCAGCAATCTCCCGGAGGACAGGATCTTGCTGGTTGCCACCGGCCTCATCGAATGCTTTCTGCAACCGGTCCCGGGTTTCTTCCAGTCGTTTCTGCATATCCTCGAGTTTCACTTTGGCCTCCCAGGGGATGCTGGCGTCGCGGGAGGTCTGATTCCCACTGATCATCCTGGCCCACACGTGC